>JAYSPO010000523.1:0-2647 GCA_043722015.1 Candidatus Kuenenia sp.
ACGCCGATGGGAGCCGTTGATCATCCGCTGAACCCGATGATGTTAGCACTCGGAGCCGGGGCCACGTTTATTGCACGGTCTGTCGATTCGAACATCAAGCATCTGGCTTACACTCTGAAAAGGGCGGCCGCCCATAAAGGGACGTCATTCGTCGAAGTCTACCAGAATTGCAACGTCTTTAACGACGGAGCGTTTGGTTACGCCCAGGACAAATCCACGCGCGAGGATGCGACGATCGAACTGGAACATGGCAAACCTCTGATCTTCGGAAAAAACCGCGATCAGGGAATTCGCCTGAACGGATTAACGCCCGAAGTGGTCGATCTCAATACATCCGGCGTCAAAGAGGATGACCTGCTGTTTCATGATGAGCGTGGCGATGTCATGCATGCCTTCCTCATGGCTCGCTTGCTGCGACCGGACTTTCCGGAACCCATCGGAGTCATGCGTGCAGTTGAGGCACCAACTTTCGAGGACGGAGTTCGACACCAGATCACGGAAGCCACTCAGAAGCGAGGTAAAGGCGACCTGCAAAAACTGCTCGCCAGCGGCGACACCTGGCGAGTTCCTTCGCGGACGCCTTGAGACCGATGATCGTGAAACGCACTCCAAACCCGCGATTCCTGTAGCTTGGACATTCATGTCCGAGATATTGGCCAGTCGCCGTCGCAATGTCGAATGGCTGCCAAGGCACAATAACTTTGGCTTCGACCGTGTTTCATGGTCATGCGACGGACATGAATGTCCATCCTACGGAGTGTCCATCAGAGGTCGCAGTTGATCAAGGATTTTTGGGATGGCATCGAAAGGTGATTCGCTTTCTTCGTATTCGAGAGCCACGAAGCCGCGGTAGCCGGCGTCTTTGAGGATCTTGACGATGCGTTCAAAGTTGGCGGGTTGTTTTTCTTTACCGCCAGGTGAAATCGACGCCTTGATTTGAGCGTTGACGGCATACGGAGCGATGATTGCCATGTCGGCGTAGGGATCGTCCGTCTGAAAATTGCCGCTGTCGAAGTTGACGCCAAACCACGGCGAGGCATCAACTTTTTCAATAATCCGGAGCATCTGTGCCGGCGTGGCCGTGATTCCGCCGTGATTTTCCAGAGCCAGAAAGACGCCCTTGGTGGCAGCGTATTTCAGACATTCGTTGATACCGGCGACACAGCGTTCAATGGCAACGTCGTCCGTGTCTTCCTTCGGCGTCTTGCCGGCAAAAATCCGGATCGCGGGTGCGCCCATGATGGCGGCGTAGTCGATCCATTCACGGCATTCGGCAAGTTGTTTTTGTCGTGCGTCACCTTCCGCCAGACAAAAATCATTGCCGATAGCAGTGCCGGAAATGGAAAGTCCAAGGCGATGCGTCTGGGCTCGCAGACTCAAAAGATATTCAGACGTGATGACTTTCGGGAAATAATATCCGGTGAGTTCAGTCGCTCCCAAACCCTGAGCCGCACAGTAGTCGATGAATTTTTCCAGCGACATCTCCGCCTTTGCAATTTCATCCGGAGTTCCTCGTTTTGCAAACATCTTGTTAAACGAGTAACCGGCCAGACTCAGTTTCAGCAATGGAGCCCCCGGACGTTTCACGGGATCGGCCGCGATGGCACCCTGCACGATCGGTGATACCGACGGAGAGAGCACAGCGACGGCTGCAGCGGCAGCAGCGGCGGATGACGTCATCCATCTTCGACGTGAAAGAGGCATAAGACAAACTCCGGAAAAGTGAGTGGAAAGGTTAATCTTCACGCGGCCGAGATCGAGGTATCAGCCGGAGTGCGCTAGTACCCGGTTTTCGCAAGGAATGTGAACCTAACCGGACGCTAGCGGGCTGTTGATTTAATCGTAGGGTGCGTGAAGCGGAGCGCAACGCACCACTTTGGGAAAGCGTAGGGAACTGGTGTGTTCCGCTCCGCTTCATACACCCTACCTGAATCACTAAATCAACACTAGCCCCCGGTTATTTTTGCAGTGTTTTTGTACCGAAAACCGGACGCTAGCGCGTTTCGGCTGATTTGGCGATCGCCTCATTCCTCACCGCGTGAAGAATAGCTTGTCCGAATGCACCGCAGGTGGCGTTACAAGTCGGCATCGGTCAACGCAGCGTCGCGCATGATGCTACGCTGGGTGCCGGGCTTCAAATCCTGATTGCCATGCACTGGCACAACTGTCCTTCGTCCGGCGGCAGAATGTCTGTAAATGTGGTGGCCGCCGTTGATACGCGCCAGGGTCCAACCGCGTTGCTCAAGAATGCGGCACATCCGCTTTCCGGAGATCATTTTCACGGCGATTCTCCGGCTGCATCGCGGACAAGGCCGTCCTCGTGGGCGACTGCGAGCCATCCCTCGGCGGCCTCACGGAGGTTGGTTCGAATCTCGTCCAGCGTCTCTCCTTGGGTGTGGCAGCCAGGAAGTGACGGGATGGAAGCAGAATAACCTCCGGCATCTGGCTCTGGGCGGACAATCGCTGTGAGATTAACGGTGACGTCAACGAAGATGGGGGAAACAGTTGTCGTGGCATGGCTCATGGTTTAAGTTCCTCCAAAATCTTAATCTTCGGGTGGCCGGGGTTGGAGGGCGATAGCCCGAAACCCCGGGGCTTCCTTCGCTCCGCTCAGTCCAGCCCCGGCCACCCAACCCGCAATCCTTGC
>JAYSPO010000524.1:0-1441 GCA_043722015.1 Candidatus Kuenenia sp.
TCTCCTTCGATGCCGCGTAATGTCGGATTGCCCTGGCGATTCTGCTCAAAGGGCAGTTCATCAGATCAGGCTGGCCCGTACGCGGCATTTCTGGGAAACAGCTACGATCCTTTCTGGACCAGTTTCGAAGGGCAGGGCACGGTCATTGTTCCGAAACTGAATGCCGACAGTCAGACGGAGCAAGTCCGGGATCCACATGCCGGGATCGACGCCACAGGACGATTTCAACTGTCCGACGGTTGCCAGTTGCCTCAGGAATTGTCCGCTCATCGATTCGATGCGCGAGTCCACTTGCTGCAACAGTTCGATGCGACGCGACCTCTGCTGGATCGCGCGGCGGAGATCGGCAACTACGACGCTCAGCAGCAGCGAGCCTTCTCACTGATTGGGTCAAACCGAATTCGTGAAGCTCTGGATGTGGGTCGTGAATCGAATGCCATGCGCGAGCGTTACGGAATCTCGTTGTTCGGCCAGTCCTGCCTTGCGGCGAGACGACTGGTGGAAGCCGGCGCTCGTTTTGTGTCGGTATTCTGGGATCCGTTCGGTCCGCATGGTGCATCGGTCTGGGACACACATTCGAATCATTTCCCGAGACTCAGGAACTATCTGCTGCCGGTCTTCGATCAAAGTTACTCAGCGTTGATTGCAGATCTGGACGATCGGGGACTGCTTGATGAAACATTGGTCCTCTGCACCAGCGAACATGGACGCACACCGCAAATCGATTCCAAGCCCACCGGAGGTGCCCGCCATCATTGGTCTCGTGCGTATTCGTCAGTGTTCGCCGGCGGCGGAATGGCTCGAGGTCGTGTTGTCGGCGAAACCGATTCGATCGGCGGCGATGTTGTCGATGCGCCGATCTCCCCGAAGGACATGCAGGCCACGGCCTACCACCTTCTGGGTTACGACGAAGCCACCACGATCCCCGATCAACAGGGCCGGCCACACCCCATCGCCGGTGACGGACGAGTGCGAAAAGAACTGCTCGACTGAAGCGGGAAAAATCTATGTAGGATGGACATTCATGTCCGTCGCTTGGCCATAAAACACTGCCGAAGCGAAGGTTATTGTGCCTCGACAGCCGTTCGATAATGCGACGGTTCCTGGCCAATCTCTCGGACATGAATGTCCAAGCTACAGGAATCGCAGCTAGCTGGTTCGAAAATTCGTAGGGTGGGACCAGCGGAGCGCAGACCCACGACATTCGGACAAATGGTGGGCCGGCGCTGTCGCTTGTCCGACCCTACAGAGTCAGTCGGCATCGGGGTTCGTCCGCCGCTGGCGAGCGGCATGCGTCAGCTTGCCGGTACAAAAACGAGGTACCGGAGGGCTCACGCCGCTCCGCTCGCCGGACTCATATCTGGCCGCGAGAATTAGAGCCAACACCAAATCACATTTCCGCTTTTCCAGCCGTCGTTTCGCTCACACTGTAACTGTCGGC
>JAYSPO010000525.1:0-11440 GCA_043722015.1 Candidatus Kuenenia sp.
GCGTTTCCTCGTCGGAATCTGAGGGGCACTCGGTTCCCCACTTCTATGCACCGGTCACTGTCAATCCTGTGTTTGTGAACATCGATAATGCTGGCATCATTCGGGAAATTTCGCGCGTTCACGAACGACTGGATTTGCTCAGTGCCGAAGCCCAGGCGGCGAAATCCGCAGCAGCACTTGATGAGGCCGTGGTGACTGCCCCTGTTCAACATTCTGAGGCTCAACCGCACGAAAACAGTTCTCAGAAAAGAGTTCACGATGAGCAGACGAACGACACATCACCCCGCAACCACACGGAGCCTGATTGTCCGTTGGTGCTTGTCACTGAACCGCAACCGAGCCCCGAAACAAGACCCGTGCCGACAGTGCTTCCCACGACACCACAGTCGCCCACAACACCACTGGTGCCGCCGTCAATTCCTGTTGCTGAAGTCGAATTCGCAGTTCCCACCGCACCGCTTCGTGTGACGCTTCTGCCGATCTCTGTCTCTGCCTCCGACCCTGCAGCTGCAGTCGCAGTTGCACCTCCATCGGCTTCTGTTCCAGAGCCAATGCCGGAGATCCAGTTCGAAATGACTCCGCGCCATCCTGTTCCTGACATTCCGATCTTCGAACGTCCAGCTACCGAGCCCGAAGCCGTGGAGCCTGAAGCCTTCGAACCTGAGGATATGCAATTTGAGGAGTTGAAATTTGAGGCCGTGACAGTCGAGGATTTGAAGTTTGAAGATTTGAAATTTGAGGCTGTGGAAGCTGACGCGCTGGAACCTGAGGCTGTCGAACCTGACGCTCTGGAACCTGAGGATTTGACACCTGACGCGGTGAAATTTGAGGATTTGAAATTTGAGGATTTGAAACTCGACGCGGTGCAACCTGAGGCTGTGGAACCTGAGGCTGTGGAACCTGAGGCTGTGGAACCTGCGAGTCTGCCAGTGATTGAGTTCTCAACTGAAGTGTTCGCTATTCCAGAGCCAAGCAACATCCTTGGCAAAGCTCCACCGAATGACGTACCATTTTTGCCGATTCCAGCGTCTGATTTCCTTGAACCAATAGCGTTTAACGCCCCCCCCGTTCCCGTTCAATGGCCCGTCTTGCCAGGCGTTACGACGCTGGCGGTTCCGAGTTCGCAGTCAGCAAAACGCACGACAGATCCACCATTCATGAATAGCGGAAGTCGGCGTGTTCCCGCACCGCCAGCGCAAGTTGCGAACGAGCCAATCGGAGCCATGCGGCGCGTATCACACACGAGCCGGAGCTCGGGAAAACATACGAATCAATCGGACGGCAAGAAATCGACGGTGGCCAAACAGGCAGGAAATCCGACGTACCGGATTCAGGCCATCACGCCCTCACAGGCATTTCACCGGATCAAGTCAGCACTGTCGCATTAGCTTGACGCAGTTGGACTCAGCGAATCGGGCTGGCCGGACCGCCGATGCGGAAACGGCACAGGAAAATTCCGAAGACATACAACAGCAGCAGCGGAACCATCATCAGCATCATGCTCCATGGATCCGGCGATGTGGTCAGGACCATGGACGCGATGGAAATGACCAACACCGCCATCCGCCAGTTTTTCTTATAGGTGTCGACCGAGCAGACGCCGATGCGTTCCAGGAATACCATCACCATCGGCAGTTGGAAGCTCACGCCGAACATGAGCGGCATTAACATGGCCATACTGATGTATTCTGACAATCGCGGCGTAAATCCGATTCCGAGCCAGTCATTGAAGCCGATCAGAAAATCGAGCATCAGCGGAAACGCATAGAAGTATCCTGCCAGGGCTCCAAGCAGGAACAGGACAATGCTCATTGGCAGATAAACATGCACGTATTTGCGTTCGTGAGGATACAATCCGGCCGCGATAAACAGCCACAACTGATAAAAGACCCACGGGGATGCAAGCAGCAGGCCGGCGAAAAAGCAGACTTTCATGTACGACATGAAACCCTCTTCCATTTTCAGCGTCGTGATCTTGTTTGTGTCATCGACAACCTTTCGCAGCTGTGCAAACTCCGGTGCTGAAATGAGGAGTGAGACCGGATCGTCAGCATCGTCACCGGAAGGAGCAGTCTGTCCTATGGCTTTCAATAATTCTGATTTCTGAACCACAACACGCAACTGTTCGGGAAGCAGCGCCTGCGGGTCTTCAATGACTGTTTCCCTGGGCGTCTTCTCTTTGGCAGAAAACAGACTCTTCAGATACGCATAGAAACTCTCTTTCGGTACATCAATCGTCATGTTCTCGATGCCGCGCTCCTTCATGGCGTTTTCCACGGGAGTTCGCAGCCAGTAAAAAATGCGATCCCCGAAGAAAAGTGTAATCGACATTGCGATCACAAGCCCCAGCACCGCACGGAAGACATGCACGCGGAGCACTTCCAGGTGCTCGCCGAAGGTCATCGATGTATCGTCAAACAGATCTCGCGATCGTGCCATGTGCTGTTCTCATCACTTCGAAAATTGGCAGGCCGAATTTGGTTCGTGGACTGAGCACTTGCTCGTCCCGGTTCAGGCCAGGCTGCGGAATCGTCCTGAAACTACGTCTGCGTCAGTTTTCGGAATCGATGCAACAGGTCTGTCGTCACCGGTCCCGGTGTGCCTGCACCGATCTTTCGTCCGTCAAGACTGATGACCGCAATGACCTCTGCTGCAGTGCCCGTCAGGAAACACTCGTCGGCAGTAAAGATGTCGTGTCGCGTGAGAACACATTCCTGAACAATCACGCCCGCTTCAACGGCCAGTTTCATCACGGCGTTGCGGGTGATTCCTTCCAGGATTCCCGAATCGCGTTGAGGTGTCTTCAACACTCCGTGTTTCACTATAAAAATGTTGTCGCCGGTGCATTCGGCGACTTCGCCGTTGTGGTTGAGCATCAACGCTTCGACTGTTCCGGCATCGGTGCCTTCAATCTTAGCCATGATGTTGTTGAGATAATTGAGTGACTTGATTCGTGGACTGAGTGCGCCAGGATGGTTGCGAATGGTGGCGGCCGTGACCAGTTTCATGCCGGTTTCGTACAGCTCAGCCGGATACAGCGAGATGGTGTCGGCGATAATGATCACCTGCGGATTGCTGGTTCGACGAATATCCAGCCCCAGTGAACCGGAACCTCTGGTCACCACAAGGCGTACGTAGCCGTCCTGAATGTCATTGGCTTTGACAGTGTCTTCGACGGCTTTGATCATCTCCGCATGAGTGATCGGGATCTCCAGGCGGATGGCCAGCGCACTTTCAAAGAGTCGATCGATATGTTCGCGATGCAGAAAGACGCGCCCACCGTAGACGCGAATACCTTCAAAGATACCGTCGCCATACAGAAGTCCGTGATCGAAGACGCTGACACTTGCCTGTTCTGCCGGAACCAGTTTTCCGGCGATATAAACTTTGCGAGACATGAAGAACGCCCGTATTAGAATTGATTGGTTAACTGAAAATTCACGGCCAGGAAAGATCGACTCGTAAATCCACCCCAGAACCAAGACGCGCTGTGTCGTGGATTCCTCATCGTGAGTTTGCGAATTTTGACGGATCTGTTACGACGGTGATGTACGCCGCACCCGATTCTCAAGTGTAGCGAGATTTTCGAACAGTTGAGAGTCTGCCGCAGCGGCGAATCTCTGCAGCAGACTCAATCGACCCTCCAAAACTGCCGCGAGTTCACCCGACTCACCTATTTTTGCAGTTTGGCCCCGTGAAGAACGCAGCAAACCCACGAAAACCCGGCTTGAGTCGATTTTCCCGATGGCGGTACAGTAACCCGGCTTGACCCTGTATTTTGTTGAGTTGTATTCCTTCACTGTCACCACATCGCGGCGATCGAACCAGTTGGTGCATGGTTGAAGATCATTTGTTGAACCCGTGGCCGCAGACCAGGCCCCCTTCAGGAACGAATCGATGATTACTTCCGCAACGACACGGATGTCGCGGTTACGCTGGACACTGATTGCAGCCATGCTGTTGTCGTGCGGTTCTTCCATTACGTTGGTGATGCTGGGTTGTCAGCAGGTTCCCATGACGAATCGCAAGCAGGTGCTGCTGTCGTCGGAAGAATCAGAAAACGCAATGGGTCTGACCGCATATCAGGAAGTGCTGAAGTCTGAACCTCTCACAAAGAACGAAAAAGCCACAGAAATTGTGAGGCGGATCGGTCAGCGGATCGCCGCAGTGGCGAATCGCCCTGACTTCGAGTGGGAATTCAATGTCATCGAATCGGAGACACAAAATGCATTTTGCCTGCCAGGCGGCAAAGTCGCAGTTTATACGGGCATTCTTCCTGTTTGTGAAAACGAAGCGGGACTGGCCGTCGTGATGTCGCACGAGGTCGCGCATGCGATCGCGCGGCATGGTGGCGAGCGTATGACGTACGAGACCGCAAAGAACGCTGGGAAATCGGCGCTAAGTTACTTCATGCAGAAGCAGGATGAACAAAAGCAGAAGATTGTGCTGGCTGCCTACGGTGGAGGGGCACAATATGGCGTCATCCTCCCGTTCAGCCGCAAGCATGAAATGGAGGCTGATCAGATCGGTATCATGCTGATGGCAAAGGCCGGCTACGACCCTTCTGAGGCACCCGTCTTCTGGGAACGCTTCGGAAGTGCGAAAACCGGAGCCGCTCCGATGGAATGGATGTCCACACATCCATCCGACGCGCACCGTTCTGCGGCGTTGCGGGAACTGTTACCGCAGGCCATGAGTCTCTACGAAAACGTCGAGCAGAAACTTGGGCTGGGCGAGCCATTGCAGTAGCGCCAGAGGTGTTCAGCCGTGACAGACAAATATCCAAACCCGCTCCATCCGACATTCACCGTATCCTGGAAAAGTCGTCTTCCACCAATCGGCGGAATCTGCTACTTGTTCCGCCGAAGCGCCATGTGATCTCTCCGCAGGAGGCGGAGTTGAC
This sequence comes from Candidatus Kuenenia sp., assembly GCA_043722015.1. Taxonomy (GTDB): domain Bacteria; phylum Planctomycetota; class Planctomycetia; order Planctomycetales; family Planctomycetaceae; genus SXXK01. The sequence continues at coordinate 4,904 of JAYSPO010000525.1, forward strand.
GACCGATTTTTTCCGGCGCGGGAAGGGATTCCCATGCAAAGTTCTATGTGGAAATTACTGACAGCCGCAGGCATTATCGGCATTGGAACCCTCGTGGTTCTGGAGGTCCAGAATCGCCTTCCGATGGCCTCTCACACGTCTGCTCCGACTGCGGCGGCCAACATCATCGGCACAGGCACGTCCGCTGATACGGACGTGATTCCGGATGCGACCGTCGATTTTGATCGCATGCTGTCAGGCTCCGAAGCAGTTGATGACCCTCAGTTTGCCTTAAATGAACCGAATGCACCTGAAGATACAGGCGCCCGTGTTCCACCGGCTGAGGATCAGGTGTTTGTTGGTGTAACCCCAGTCGATCGCACCGTTCTTAAGGACAGTCTGGCTGACGAAGCAAATCCGTTCGATCGTTCCCTGGGATCGGGCAACGATCAAGAACCTGCCCACACGCTTGAGGCGGATACGGCGAAAACGCCTGAGGCCACAGCGATTCAGCCAGCGAGTTTTTCCCGTGAGGCAGCTCAAGCCACAGAAGCGAACCCAGCCTCAGAAGCGAACCCAGCCCCGGAAGCGAATCCAGCCACTACAGCGAAACCTGCCACACTGGCGAAACCGGCAAGTACATCGACGACTCAGTTCTTCAACGGCAGAGGCAGCAAGGAAATCGCCACGCCAACCCCCAAATCAAACGCTGCTCCTGTCGTTGCAACGGCTCCCGCGAAGACCGTGATACCTGCATCAGCTCAAGCCTTCGGTGATGACCGCACGGCTGCTGACAGCAACGCCGCAGTTCGTTCGGCAGTCAAGACAGCGCAGGTCGATGAGGAAACTCCTCAACTCTTCATGCCGGATGCCGTGCCGGAAATCGGGCGACCGACAAATCCTTCGGCACCGGGCGGCATTTCAGTTGCCGAAGAGCCACTCATGGAAACGCCAGGCTTCGCAACCGATCCACAGCCGAATTTCGGCCCAACACCAGAATCAGAGAATCCAGGCATCCCGCTCGGAGGCTCGTTGCCCCCTGATCGGAATCCGAATCCTCCCGGTCGAACCCCGCCACCTGCCCGGATCGATGAAGACACGCCATTTTTTCAATCCGATGAACCTGTACCAACACCTCCTGCGGGCGATGGCAGATCAAAGCCAGATACTGATCCTGAGCCCACGCCAGTGTTTGAACTCGACCCTGTACCGGCACTCGATGATTCACGCACACCACCGCGCGCAACTCCGGAACGCGGGCCGCGTGCAACACCACCGGATCCGTCAGAATCCGATTTTCCTGCACCGACTTATCCGGATCGAAAGTCTGCTCCTGGCCTGAGCGATGATGAAATGTTCGATGCTCAGCCCAACTTTCGTGGCGATACAGATGACTCATCGAATTTGCCCGTCATCAGCGATCACCCATCGCGCACGACTCCGGACCGCACGCGAACTGGATCCGACGCAGCGGGAGATACTGCTGACCGCAGCATGTCAGAAGTGATGCGTCCACAGTTGAGCATCCAGAAACGTGCACCGGACACGGCGACTGTTGGCGTGTCACACGAATATACGATTGTGGTTTCCAATGAAGGTGATTCGACGGCTTATGATGTGATTGTGGATGATGAGCTTGGAAATGGTGCGAAGCTCGAAAACTCAAGGCCGACAGCCGACTTTGATCGCGTCAGTGGTAAGCTCAGTTGGACGATCCGGGAACTCGCGCCACATGCCAAACAGGAAATCCTGGTCCGCATCACACCGACGGGTGAAGGCACGCTGGACGGGATTGCTACCGTTCGATTCAAGGCTCAGGTCAAGTCGGCCACTGTCATCACCGCACCTAAGCTGACGCTCGAAGTGACTGGCCCGGATGAAGTGAAGGTCGGTGACGATGTGCAGTTGCGTTATGTCATCAGCAACAACGGTTCCGGCGACGCAAGTCATGTGATTCTGCGAAGCGTGTTGCCGCCCGGCCTTAAGCATTCTGAAGGCGGCGATCTGGAGTATGAAATTGAGAACCTCCGTGCCGGTGATCGTGAAGAAATTGATCTGACCGTTGTGGCGGCGGAACCTGGTCGAATCCGTACTGTGTCGGAAGTCACTGCATCCGGAGTCTCTGCCGACAAGGCAACGACAGACATCGATGTTGTCGGCTCCCAGCTGACCATTCAGAGACTCGGACCCGAACGACGATTTGTCGGTCGCAGGGCAAAGTTTCAGAACATCATAGCCAATGAAACGAATTTCGAAGCGACCAACGCCATCGTGACCGAACAGGTTCCGGAAGGCATGAAGTTCGTCTCCGCCGACAATGGTGGCGAGTACAGCCCTCAGACCGGCCAGATTCGCTGGGAGCTCGCTCGTCTCGCTCCCGGTAAGCAGATCGTGCTTGAAGTCGAACTGGAAGCCGAATCGGCTGGGCAACGGCAGACAGTGGTTGAAGTTGTGGAGCAAGCCGGATTCCGTTCGGAGGCGACAGAGAACACGATGGTGACCGTTGCAGATTATGAAAACATGACGGCGAATATCAGTCGTCAGGACGCACCTGTCGCCATTGGCGAAACCTTTGGTTTTACGATCACGATTGAAAACCGTGGTACAGCCGTAGCCCGCAATGTCGAAATGGTGATCGATGTCCCGGAAGAAATTGCAGTCAAGGCCGCCGGAACGCGCACCATCCCGGCGCGCCGCACCGGCAATGCCGTTCGCTACGCCATCGTGGATGAAATTCAACCGGCTGAAAAAATGACGTTTGAACTGAAACTTCAGGGCGAACGACCGGCACAGAATGCGCTCGTTCGCGCGTCGTTGAAGTACGAACAAATGACCGAACCGCTGATCGTTTCTGAGTCCGTCACGATCTTCGACGATCGCCCGTAAGGCCTGTGCAGGGAATCTTCCGGAAGAAGTCCGCTCATTGCGGCAGCCTCATCGTCTAACCGCGCGAGCGGCGGGCCGCAATTGTTCTGTTTGAAATTTCGTATTTGAAATTTGAAATTTGAAATGCGAAATTTGAAATGCGAAGCGCGGGGCGTTGCCCACGCGGTCAAACGCATGTGCCATCCTCAGCCACTCCCGGCTGATCCGGGAGTGCCAACTGGCAGAAATCCGCAGCTGCATCCTCACACAGTCTCATTCCTTCAGACGGCTTCACTCCCGGCCGCAGGTTGTTTATACTCCGCGCGGTCATGAGTGAGACAATTGGTGAGCGGCATGCGTCAGCTTGCCGGTATCAGAACGAGGTACCGGAGGGCTCACGCCGCTCCGCTCGCCGGACTCATTTCTGGCCCCGTGCAGTATACACTCACGAGTGTTCGCCTGAGTTTTCCGACCGCTGCTCCGTGTCTGCGTGATCCATGCCGCTGATTCCCATCAACACCGACGCACCACTGTATCACTTTCCGTATGCCACAATCGGGCTGATCGTAGTGAATACCGTCTGCTTCGTGGCCACCGGTTGCGGGATGAATGACAGGCTGCAGGAACCGTGGCTGCTGCAGTATGGCGACGGACTGAATCCGCTGGAATGGATTCCCGCTGCGTTCGCGCATGGCGGTTTTATGCACCTCATCGGCAACATGTTCTTCCTGTGGGGATTCGGACTGGTTGTGGAAGGCAAGCTTGGTTGGCGTATCTTCATTCCGCTGTATCTCGGCATGGCTGCCGCCTGGGGCGCGGGCGTGGATCTGCTGACGCTGCACCGGACGGATGCGTATGTTCTGCGTTCGGAATTTGACGTTGACACCTTTGAAGAATTTGAGAAGTTAGTTGCTGCGGAGGCTCCCGATGTTGACGCACGCCACCTGTTGAACATTGCCAAGGGGCGTTGCCTCGGGGCTTCCGGCGTTATCTTCTCACTGATGGCGATCAGTCTCGTCTGGGCTCCGAAAAATGAAATGCACATTGTGGGTTTCCTGTTCTATCGTGCAGTTTCGTTTGACGTCACCATCATGGTCTATTCATTGTGGTATCTGGCACTCAATATTCTGGGACTACTGTTGTCGAAGTTTGAAATGGGATCATCCGGTCTGCACATGATCGGCTGCGTCATTGGCTTCGCGGTTGGTGTCGGGTTCCTCGGGATGGGATGGGTTGATTGTGAAAAGTGGGACTTGTTCTCGGTTCTCAGCGGAAAATACGGTCGCTTCGCAGAGCAGGACTGGGCAATCGGAGGACATTCTCCCACCGGCAAGACATACGGCGAACTGCCGCTCCCGACCGGAACGGAGGAATCTGCCAATGGAGCAGCGACAGTCACTCGATCAAAGAAAACCTCCACCGCGATGAAACAGGTGAATGCGCTGATCGACAGTGGAGATGTGCTCACGGCTGCTGAAGTCTTGATGACGATGCGACTGCATGAGACAGACATCTGCCCCGACGAAGCTCGGTTGAGAATGCTTGCCATGGGATTATTGCAGGCTCAGGCGTTTGACGATGCAGAAATCTGGTTGCAGGAATATTTGGATCATTTTCCGGAAGACAATGCCTGGGCACGCATTCGAATGGCGCAACTGCTGCTCACACAGTTCAAACGCCCCACCGCCTCGCTCCTGACGCTGAAAGGTCTCTCACTGGAGGGTGTGAACGGACAAATGCAGACTTTGGCTAAGAAAATTGTACGCACGGCGAAGGAGCAGATTCGCAGTGGAGTACAGGATGAGGAACCAGAATGGTAGCCAGTGAAGCGGACCGACAATTGGTAGAACGCATTCGCGCCGGTGAAGCGGATGCGTGGCAGCAGTGCATCGATCTGTACGAAGGTCGTCTGCTGGCGTTCGCGCGGACTCGATTGCAGGATCGATCAGCGGCGGAAGACATCGTGCAGGAAACGTTTCTGGGATTCCTCAAGGCGCTGCCGAACTATGACGATCGGACACCGATGGAATCCTGGCTGTTTTCGATTGCCGCACACAAGCTCATCGACTTCATGCGCCGTTCCGGTCGTCGTCCGGTCCTGCCCTTGCTGACGTCCGAATCCAAAGACGGTGCCGCACGGGATTTAACGGGACCGGGACGTGCAGCCTCAAGCATGATGCGGAGCAGCGAAGCGGCCAAAGCCGAATCAACAGTGATCGAATCGTGCCTGAGGGATCTGATTCAGGACTTCAAGGCCAACGGAGCATGGGAGCGACTGCATTGCGTCGAACTGATTTTCGTCCTCGGCTGGGCGAATAAGGATGTTGCTGTGAGACTCAACACGACCGAACAAGCGGTGGCGAATCACAAATTCTTCGTGGTCACAAAGCTCAAGGATGCCGCAAAATCTGCAAAAATCCAGGACAGCATTCTGTTGGATCTCGGGCTGGATTGAAGAATGTAGGATGGACATTCATGTCCGTCGCATGGCCAATACCTCGGACCTGAATGTCCAAGCTACAGGAATCGCAGTCTGTACCCCGAAATCAAGCACTCGACTCAGAGAGTCAAGCTACGGAATTGTGCACACGATGAGTCGACAACTTTTTGGCGTCTTGAACGTTTACAAGCCAATGGGTGTAACGTCGCGGGATGTTGTGAATTCGGTGCAGCGGTTGATTCGTCCGACGAAATGCGGGCACGCCGGCACACTGGATCCGATGGCGACGGGCGTGCTGCTGATCGGTATCGGCCCGGCGACGCGGTTGATCACGATGCTGCAGAACGGGGCAAAGACATACGTTGCCGAATTCAGGCTGGGGCAGACAAGTGATACCGACGACAGCACGGGGAAAGTGGAGCACCAGCCGACGCCAGCCGTATTACCGACGCTGGAAATCATCAAAGCAAAACTTCAGGTAATGACGGGCGTCGTGTCACAGGTGCCACCAATCTTTTCCGCCGTGCATGTGGATGGCCAGCGCGCCTACGATCTGGCGCGGCGAGGTGAGACGGTCGAACTCGCCGCAAAGAACGTCGAGATTCATTCCATCCGGTTGCTGAGCTACGAATGGCCTCGCCTGGAGCTCGAAATCATTTGCGGTTCCGGCACTTACATTCGTTCAATCGCTCGTGACCTCGGCTCTGATCTGGGTTGCGGCGGACTGATGAGTCGCCTCGAAAGAACACGCGTCGGAGCCTTTGGCACCGGCGATGCAATTCCTGCCGGCGATCTGACGCTGGCAAGTATCCAGACGGCGCTCTTGCCGGCCGTCAACATTGTGCAACATCTGGCAAAATATGACTGTACGCCCGCAGACATCGCCAATCTGCTCTGCGGTCGTACCCTTTCGATCGTGGACGAACAATTGCGGTCCGAACATCGACTCATCGCCGATGAGCAGATCGCGCTAACCGCCATGGATTACCATGAACTGATCGCGATCGCCGTCGTCACGCCGGACCTGCGGCTGCAGCCACGCACCGTGTTTATTCGCTCCTGGTCCTGATGCAAGCGACAGCCATATGGAGTGCGGCGACTTGTCGCCGCTTTACCTTTCCAACACGGCATTTTTGTCAATCGGCGTGGGAAGGCAGCAAACATTCCATTTCAATTTCAGGTGAAATCGGCAGAGCAAACGAACGTCGTTCCCAGAGCCAAATTACCTGAAAAAGAAAGCGGTGACGAGTCAC
>JAYSPO010000526.1:0-6899 GCA_043722015.1 Candidatus Kuenenia sp.
CCCTTGTCGCCACGGGAGAGGAGGTACGCCAGCAGGTCCAGCACTTCGTCCTGATTGAGGGTTTTCAACAGGTCACCTGGCATGATGGACACTGTCGATGGATGAATTTCGTCGATGTCGCTCTTGGTGATCTCGGTGATTTTCGTCGGATCTTCCGGGCTCGTCAGAATCGCGATAATGTCATCGTTCTCCGACAGGATGCGACCGCTGATCGACTTGCCATCAGCGGTGACAACGGTGCTGGCTTTGTACTGATCGCTGATCACTTTGCTCGGCACCATGATCGCTTCGGTGAGGTCATTCAGATTGAACCGGCCAGCCAACTGAGTCAGATCGGGACCAGTCGCTCCGCCGTCTCCGGCAAAGCGATGGCAGATGATGCAGCGCGTCGCCGCGAACATCTTTTGTCCGTTCTCGAAGTCGCGTTGCTTCAGACCGTCGGTCGCGAGGGCTCGAACTTCTTCCAGCATCCAATCGTGGCCCGGCCCGGCAGGTTTTGGAATTTCCGGCAGTGTATATGGTCTGCGCGCCCCCGTGGCTTCAATCAACAGACGTTCTTTTTCGCTGGCGTTTTCGAAGCATTCTTTTTCGATATTGCGCAGAAATCCGTGGAAACTGGCTCCGCCCGCCCATGTATGAGCCCGTTCAAACCATGCGAAATAGGCCTTGCGATGCTCCATCGTCCAGCCTTCTTTCAAATTGCGAAGGCAGAACGCATACCAGATCTGCTGCTGATCGGGAGCATTTTCGATCGAAGCCAGAATCGCGCCGGCATAACCACGGTTGCGAGCCAGCAGATCCTGCATGTCGCCAGTGACGGTAGGCTTTGATGGTGCTTCCAGGAGCATCACAGTCTTTTCAATGATCGTGGGCGACTTGAGATAGATGAGCATCTGGCAGAGTTCGCGGTTAAGGTCTTCGTTGTCAGACGGGAACTGAGCATCCAGAAGACTGACGAATTCGTTTCGAACATCATCGCCAGCTTCGCCCAATCGCAGAAATACCAGACTTGCGGCACGGAGATAGTTCAGTTTTTCTCCAGGCGTCAGTAGCTCAAAATTCAGCCCTTTCAGACGGCTCAGCGATTTCTCTCTTGCCAGCCCGATCATCGATTCGATTTCAGCGGCCGTAAGGTTCTGTGCCGTACCGATCTGCTGGAATGGGACTTTGGCAGTGGAAGTCACGACACCCAGCATTTCATCGGCGGAGACCTGCGAAAAATCTGCGCCAGCCATCCACAACTCCGGAGGATTATCCCGGAGAATTGACGAATTGTAGAATGCATTCCGAGAGGCATTCCTCAGGAACCGGTCACCTGACAGGATGTCGTCCTTCATCGTAGTAAAGAAATTGTTGGCCGTCTGTCGAGCATCCGGCCCGTTCGCACCGATCCTCGCATGATAATCCTCCAGCATGCGACGTTGTGATCTCATCTGCGCGTCCCGGGAATCCTGAAGCTCTGTTGGTGCTGTGGCCTCCTGTCCGGCATATGTCACCCGAAACAACTCCGACTGCGTCCCTCGTCCGCCCACTGAGAAGTACAACGCTCCATCAGGACCTGCAGCCACATCCGTCAGCGGCAACGGCGTGCGTGACAGGAATTCTTCTTTCGTTGCCGTGTACGTGCTCATGCCTGGTTCGGTGTGAATGGCGTACATCGTGCCAAAGGTCCAATCGCAGATGTACAAAGCCTTCTGGTACTTTGCCGGGAACTTCAGACCATAGCCGAATTCAACTCCGACAGGAGAACCGGGGCCGATGTTGATCATGGGTGGCAGGCTGTCGAGATAATGATTGGGCCACTTGCCGCTACCGCTGCGCCAGCCGAATTCGCTCCCGCTGGTGGCATGAACGACGCGAGTCGGCCGATACCATGGCATGCCGACGTCCCATTCCATGTCGGCATCGTAGGCGAACAGTTCTCCGTCCGCGTTAAACGCCATGTCGTAGGGATTGCGATAGCCGATGCTGAAGATTTCCCAGGTCATGCCGTCCGGATCGGTACTGGCGATCCAGCCGCCGGGTGCCAGAATTCCGACGGCGTGACCACCGGCGTCCCACATGCGAGGCAGCAAGTGATCTTCAGCCCAGTTCGTGGGGACTCGGCTGGCGAAGTCTTTGTTGGTCAGTTCTTCGCCGGGGTTGAATGGCGGCTTCGTGTGGTTGCCCGCAATGACAAAGATGCGCTTGCCGTCAGGAGACAATCGCAGCGCGTGCGGACCGTGCTCGCCGCCGCCACGGAACTCTTTCAGCTTTACGCATTCGTCAAATTGATCATCGCCGTTGGTATCTTTGGCTCGATACAACCCACTGCCGGGACCTCCGTTGCAACTGAAGTACAACGCATCAAACGCCCACAACATACCCTGAGCCCCCGTCGGCTGGAATTCGCATTTGGAGAAATCGAGTCGTTCGACGATGGTCTCGGCGAGCGGCTGGGCGTCAGCCCTCCGTGTGTCTTCCGGTGTTGGCTTCGTGTTTGATTCAGCGGGTGACTCGGAGGGCTGACGCCCTGCCGCTCGCCCGGAAATCGCCGGCACCGTAATTCGGTAAATCCCCTTATCTCCCTGGTCACTTGCCAGCAATCGACCTTTGTTGTCGAACGCGATGCAGACCCATGAACCCAGTTCGTCTTTCGGCACAGTGAAGAGTTTTTCGACCTGAAAGCCTGGCAGAAGTTCAAAGACTCCAGCGGGAACTCGGCCTGCATTGGCCACATTGTCGAACACCTTCCCCCACGGCCCGTCGCCATAGGTCGCTCGCAACGCGACGGGTTGAGTTGATTGTTCTCCGCGTTTGGCTGTGACGTTCCATGTTTCATCGGTCACGAACTCAGCCAGTTTGCCATCGTCGGTCAGCACCGCCAGTTTCAACACGAATGCCGCGACAGCACCTTGATTTTCCACTTCCACTTCCGCTTCGATCACATTCGGGCCGTCCACAAGCGACGCCGTCACGTCCGCATCCATTGGCTCCTGCCATTCGCTGCTGCCTGCAACTCGTTTGCCGTTGATAAACACCGTGCCGACGTTATCGCACGATGCCCGCAGCCGAGCGGCCCTGACGTTCTTCAAATCGACCGATGTCCGCAGCACACAATTTGTGCCGTTGTCCGCGCCCCAGATCCACTTCGGGACAATTCCGCCCGCAAAGATGCTGTCGGCGATTTCCTGTTCAGCGACCAGTGCCGGGGTATCAGCCGAACCCCCTGCCACAAAAGGTTGTGGTTCGACAGTTTGAGTCCACGTTTGTTGCGCCAGTGCCGTGGTCGTTGAAAACGCAAGAAGGGCTATGATGGCGGTCAGCTGTAACATTCGGTGGGTTCCGTGAAGTGGTAGGACAACACCGAGATCGTAGCAGGGACGACCGACAAGTTCGAGCATGCGGGCTACCACCGGTTTTCATTCAGGTGGGATGCGTTCTGGCGGTGTCCCGGACAGGTATGTCCAGGCGGCATGAATCGCACTCGACTGCGAGAGTCAAGTTACCACGGAACGTCGTGCCGCGAGTGAAGTCGCCCGGCGAGTTCCAGTACGTGAGGTCGCATGTGCGTCAGTGCATCGACGGCCGCCGGGATGGCGATGCCTTCGGTTTCGCAGACCACACAAATATCGACTGTGTTTGTGGAACAGGCAGAAACACATGCTCCGAAATCGTTCTGCAGCAGGGATTTCCAGGCCTCAGCCGACTGCGGATCAGGAATCACGGCCAGCACACGCTGCCCGCCTCCGACATTCTGAAGATTCGGTTTGGCATTTGCCGGAAACGTGGCACTGCGTTTCGGCAGTCGTTCGGCGTTTGAAAACTGCGGGACGCGGGACATGCTCCGCAGCAGGAAGTTAGAGGTTTCTGACAGCAGCGCTGCCGCATCGGCTGGCCGGATATCGCGACTCAGAAACGAGCTGACTCGAAATCGACCCGACGTCTGCAGATAGGCTTCAAGGGCCGCGATCATCTGCTCGGGGATTGTCGCTGCACAAGGAAGCCCGCCGTTCACCTGCAACGCAAGAACTTTCAGCCGGTCCTTGAGAATTGTGGACCGTTCTTCGAGAAAGCATGGCAACGTGGCCTGGAGGGCCTGCAGGTGTTCGAGCAATGTCCGGCAGATCGTCTGACATGTGAACAGCATGCAATACTGACGGCAGAAACCACGCAGAGCTGTGTGCCCGGCATCCGTCGCCTGCTCGGGTTTTCTGACGGAATACGATGCGTACAATTCATTGAATGCAGACTGCAGATCGCTCTGTTGACCGCGACAAGCGGCAAGTGCCTGATCGGTGTGTCGCATCAGGGCCGTGGCCGCCTGAATCGTCAAGCCTGGTCGCATGCGGGTGTCGAGCAACTGCTTGAGGAAGGATTCCACGAACTGTAAGTCCAACGGTAGTCGCGTGGCCAGTTCCGCACGGATTTCGCCAGTCACCGCAGCAATAGAACTATGTGCAGTCGATGGCACTGCGTCCTGACGGATGATTGAGGAAACCTGTTCGCTGACCGATACTCCGGAATCCCGCGACAATCGCTGCCAGACATTGTGAGCGTATTCATCCATCCGCCGCGTGCGTGCGCCATCAAGCAGGTTTGGAATGACCTGCTGTGCGGCTTCGCTGCTGATTCCCAGTTGATCGAGCAGAGCCTTCCATTCGGGTGAGTTCGGTTCACCAGCCGCTACCGATGGCTGCGCCCAAAGAGTGATTGCCGCAGAGGCAAGTTGAGCGGCTTCGCAATTGGCAACTTCCCAGGATTCCGCATTGATCGTTGAGAGCCCGAATGAACGCAACGATGCTTCATGGCTTTCGGGGATTTGTGTTCGCTCCGGGTTACGCCACGCATTCATTTCGCGACGAGCTGACGTAAGCGTTCGCAATTCGAGATATTCGGCCGTGCGATTCACGCCTTCGAAAAAGTCGCTGGCTGACAGGTCATCACCGAAGTGTACAAGCGTCGTTTCGTCGAACGGTCTCGAGATGCCAGAGTCAGAAAAACGTGAAGTCAGCCCGGGACGCTGCGCGCCAGGGACTGAGAAATGCTGAAGTTCCTGCAGGAAGCTGACGGTGTTGGCATCCTGCATGTCAGCCAGTTGACGACCGTGAGCCGTGCCGTGCAGCAGCATGGACATCATACGGACCGGCGGCATCCGACCATTGTTCACAAGTTCACGGACCAGCCATGCCAGATCCAGCATGCAACCACTCGCAGTTCCTCCGGAAGTTGAACCAATCAGACATACGTCGATGCCGGTTGCTTCGAACAGCAATCCGGTTTCAGACCGGGAGGTGTCGATCGCAGCTGAATTCACCAGTGCCAGCAAGCTGTTCTTCATTTGGGTGCGGATTTCTGCCGCGTGATCCACAAAGGCCAGACGTCCCAGAGGTCGCATGCCTTCAACACGCCCGCTGCGGGGAATGTTGAACAGCCAGCGGCGGCCAAGCCATGTCAGATGTTCAGATGACTCTTTGCGATACTCCTGAGTCGTACGCAGTGAGGCGGAGACGGTGTTTACAACGCGGTGATTTCCGGCACTGTGTCGCTTGAGATCTGACATCGCTTCGTTGTCCGTATCGATGCACAGAAACTGGATTGCCGGCAGAGTCGCGCCAGGAAAACGTGTCTGGGTTCTCTGGTTCAACAGCGCGATCGTCTGACAGCCAAGTCCGCCAAGTCCGACAAACAAAGTTGGCCGAAACTGCGTGTCTTCCGGCAGACTTTTGACAGGCGCCAGCGGACTGGCCATGCCGTGCAGCATCGTATGATTGCTCGTGATATTTTCCGTGCTGCCAGGGCTTGTCGGCGATTCCTGAACTGCCGGGTCGGATCCTGTCGAGATGCGATCACTCAGCGACTTCGTCGGGCGACGTTTCGTCAGTTCTTCAATAAACTGCCGACAGCTTGCAAAGCGCGTGCGTGGATTCTTCGAGAGGGCTCGAGCAACAACGGCCCGGTCCGACGGCAGCAGACTGCTCAGATCCGGCGAACTTTTCAGATGCTGAGCCATCAACTGCGTCGGTGTCCGACCGTTGAACGGCGGAACTCCTGTGAGCATTGTTTGGTACACGATGGCCAGACTGTACTGATCACTGCCACGATCCGGGCGGCCTTCGAACAGTTCCGGTGGCGCGTAGAGCGGCGTGAAACCGTTGATCTGTGAATGTCGCGACTGGCCGACGGCTTTCGTGAGACCAAAGTCACCAACTTTCGCATGAACGCCCTGCAACAGCAGGTTTTCCGGCTTGATGTCCAGGTGCTGCAAGCCATGTTCTTCGGACATAAAGTCCAGAGCATCGGCCGCGTCGCGCAGGTAACGCAACAATTCTTCGCGCGACACACCACGGTGTCCGGCAGCAACCAGTTCGCGGAATCGTTGATCCAGACTGCGGTCCGCCAGTTCGGTTACGACGATCACGCGCCCGTCGATGACTTCCACACGTTCGATACTGAGCAGAAATGGATGACGCAGGTCACGAATGCGGTTCAGCGACTTGAGTTCTGTATCGGCCTGAGGACCATTCACAAGTCCAAACAGAATCTTGACGGCTTTCGAAAAACCGCCTGGCCCCACGGCACGCCAGACTTCTCCAAATCCACCCATCCCGATGCGCTCCTGCATGCGGTAACCGGCAATTTCGGTGACGCCAGCCAACATCGCATTGGACGACGTGGCATCGCTGAGCACAGCTGTCGAACTGACTTCGGTGTAGCTCATAGTAGGACTTCTTTCACCGACCTGTTGTCAGGGCTTCTTCAAATGACGCATTCAGGGGACGAGTGCGAACGCGGGTAAAAAACGATTCTGCAATGTGATCAAAATGCTCCGGCTGCATTTCGAATGGAATACCGCGGTACATGCAGAAATTCCGAACCTGCAACAGCAAATCCCGCGCATGGCAGCGTCGGATCGGACG
>JAYSPO010000527.1:0-5741 GCA_043722015.1 Candidatus Kuenenia sp.
GTGCGTTTGAGTGCTTTCTTCAGTCTGGCCAGCTCAAGATTCTTTGCTGGCATGACACTGGCCACTTCGCTCAGGTGCTGCTCGGCCAGTTTCCACTCCCTGCGTTCCAGATAAAGCCTGGCCAGCAGTTGATGAGCTTCGACGTGTTGCGGCATCTGACGGAGAACAGTCTGCAGTTGCTTTTCGATCTCATCCAGCGACATCGTCTTCAGAGGTTTTTGTTGCATCGCCTGTTTCGCAAGCCACATGCGCGCGTCTGCAAAACCGAGGGTCGCGTCAGGAGTCAGCCGCTGGATCTCACCGAGTACTTCATTCGTTCTTCCCTGCTGAAACATGAAAAGGGCCAGACGAAATCGATATACCGACGAATTCGGACGCAGACTGTCCAATGCCCGCAGATACGTTTCCTGACGCACGACATCACTGGACTGAATCGCTGCGTCGTAGGCGTGCTCATACTGAGCAATTAACGGATCGACCGAAACATGCCTCAGCCACAAAACCAACAGGATTCCGCCGACGGTCACCGTAAGAAATGGGATGCCAATCAGAAATTGTTGCCAGGTGCGGGATCTGTGCCAGCATTTGAGCCAGTCAAATACAAAGTGGAACCATACACCCAGTCGTCGCAACTCAGACCACGGAGGTTCGAAGCGTAGCTGAGCGTCAGTCGAAGCCGCGTTGTTCAGCGCGGGTGCCGCTGCGGAAGACCTGATGGCTCCGTCGATTTTCGAAATCGGCACGACAGTCACCAGTTGGTTCCACCAGCGAATGAGGGGATTGAAGAAGACCCAGGTGAGAGTCCCAGGACTGCCCTTGTCCAACACCGGATCCGTGACGAATCCCAGAAACGCATCCGCACTCAACAGCAGCAGCGCTGCCATCGCGAGACAGATGTAGCCCAGCACATCATGCGACATGCCGCTCGACAAATCCGTTGCGTGTTGCTCCCAGGCAACTGCGATTGTGACGATACGCATCGTGTTCATGAGGCCGGCAAAGACAACACCGGCCGCCAGCAGCACTGCACTGTGGATGACTGATCGTCGCTTCAGGCAGATCACCAAAGCGGCCAGAAATACGACAGTAAACAGCGACTGCACTCCGCTGCACGCTTCTTCCACAAGGAAGTTTTTTCCCGGAAACTGCAGCAGGTTGCCTTCCCGAAAATGCAGCATCCCCAGCCGATGCAAAATATTGCTTGCCATGGCTGTAGTGACTCGCTGCAGCCAGCTGATCACCTGCAGGTCGTACTGCAGCGGCAAACGCACCACAAGCAGCGGTAGCAAGGCCAGGTAAGTCTGACGACGGTCGTAACCCGCATCCCGGTTGGCAAAGCACAAAGCCGTGAGTATCAACAACAGGCCCACTGCGGCCAGCCACGGTGAATTCATGGAGAATCCCGCTGCAAGGCAGATTAAATCCGCAGCGATCAGAACGCTGGCCAACCACGTCCATCGCTGAGGATCGCCGCTCCGTCGCGTTACCAGCAGCCAGACAAATGCCACGATCGCAAATGGAAAAAACTGATAGTGAGTCTGTGTCCACAGACTCTTCAGGTAGGTGACGAGAAGCGGCAGATGAACGGCAATCAGGCCTCCGAGTAACAAACTCCGCCGCCGAGAACTCACGAGCGCTAACACATTGGCCCGCCGACATTCGTACGCTTTCTCACAAAACTCAGTCAGGGATTGACATCCCTGGGAGTCTGCCTGAATACCGCTGTTTTTGTGAGCGGCAAGGCGCTAGCCGCCGGTTCTTGCAGGTGAATTACCCGCGGCGAGCGCCTTGTTGATTTAATGAGCCGCAAAGCGCTAGCTGCGGGTGAATGCCTTAAAAACACAGGAAAAACACCCGCGGTTAGCGGTCTGTTGATTTAATCAGCCGGAACGCGCTAGCGGACTGTTGATTTAGTCCCAATTCTGTTCGTAGTCCCGGCTTCAGCCGGAATTCGCTGGCGGTTCCGGCAAAAAAAACCGCCTGAAGGCGGAATTACAAACTTAAATCAACAGATCGCTAGCCGCCTTGCGACTCACGGTTTTTGAGTCTCGGAACCGACTCCTGGGGACTTCTGGACTTCGAGCTGCACTCAATCCCCATGATGAGGCGATTTCCAGCAATGCTCAGTTTGCCGCCCTCGCCGTCGATGTCAAACCATCGGCACGGTGGCCCGGTCAGGTCCTGAATTGTCTGGATCAATCCAGCCTCCCAGGTGATGATGACGTCTTGTTTTGATCCATCTTCTTCTGGTTTTCGCGGCTCTGGATTCGAGGGTTGCGTTTTTGTCACTTGAGGCCGGACCGGAGTACCACCGCCACCCGCGCCACCGCCACCGAATTGTGATGGCTCGAAAAGCACACTAAACAATCCGCCGCCACCGCCACCTTGCATCATCCCGCCACCAGTATCCCAGGTGCTGACGGTCAGCTGCGAGATTTCTCGCAGCCGCGAGATGTCGTAGCTCCGTAGAAACATGTTTTCATCGGCCTCAGCGGCGCTGACCGTGGTGATCAAAAGCAGCTCGTCTTTTGCGATCCAGGTCAGTGGCAAATCAGTCTGCGACAGGATGTGGTCGAGGGCGCTGCCGACGGTCATCAGTCCCTCCAGGATCTTGAGATCCTTGATGATGACTTCCGCGAGAACAATCACGTCACTGTTCAGTGCCACTAAGTCCGGCTTGATCACAATCGGACTCCCTTGCGACTCGGACAACGTCACAGACAACTTTTCCAGAATATCCGTGAGTGGGTTCTCGCCGGGAAACTCCAGATCAGCGACGCGCTCTGTTTGCATCAGCTCATTCAAACGTCGCTCGGCATCCCGTTCAGAGCGCCGGGAAAACTCAGCCGCCGCGCCGGTGAGTGGACGGCGTTGTTTCCGGGAAAGTGCTGACGGTGCCGCCTCAACGGTCGGCGTTGTCGCAACAGCCGAAACCACTGTCGCAGAAACCTCGACACTGCCGGGTGGTTCGGCTGGTAACGACACTTCCGTTCGTCCCGTCAGTTCTACAGCGGTTACGTCGTTTTTTTTGACATCCCCGTCAACGGAATCAATAGTGACCGAGTTTCCTTCTCCAATTGCATCCTGAAAAGCAGCCAGCTGTGTCATTCCCCAAAGTCCGGTTGCCACGACGAGACCTGCGGCGATTGTCATCGCTATTTTGCTCATGAGAGGAATTCCTGTTGAGGTGAGTAATTTTTAAACTGTTCACGACATTTCAAGAATGACAGTCTCAACCACAGATGGACACGGATGAACACAGATTCACTGTTGATTTCTATCTGTGTAAATTCGTGTTTATCTGTGGTTGCTTGCGCAGGTTTCGTTCTGAGGCGTGAACGGTTACGTAAATTCATCTGTGTCATGGCTGACATTCAAGTGTCACCCGAGGCGAGTTTGCTGCGCCAAAGTTTGTGAAATTGCCAAAGTCGCGGGAAATGATGCGTTTTGACTATTTTCCGTACCTTGGACATTCATGTCCGAGATACTGACCAGACAATCTGGTAGAGCCAGTGGCACACAACCCATCAATGAATTCGTGACAGAGCACCAGACCCGTCTTCGCCCAGGAAAAATTGCTCGGTGATACGACGGACATGAATGTCCATCCTACTCAACGCCTTAATGTTCTTCCCCGCGCCACACGACTTTGGACTTGCTCATCAAATCGTGCAGTGCCTTCTTGTCGGCCCTGAAGAAGCAGAGCAGGAATCCAAGATAAAAAGTCAGTGCCGTGACAAACGCCGAGGCGGCTCGACCAAATGCCTGCTGACGTGTCATGGGCATGTTATCATCCCGCAGTGCCATCAATCCGATGCTGGCTTTTCCCAGCGTCGCGCGCGACGCACCCGCTTCCATCGATGCGAAATAGAATCCCGTCAGCATCAGTGAAGCGATGATTTGTACGCCCAATTGCAGAAAAGCAGCTGCGTCCCAGCCGTAGAAGCTGAACAGCAAACCAAAGAGTGTGCCAATGAATCCACCCACCAGTCCCAGCAGGGTCACGATGATCATGTCGATCATGTAGGCCAGGAAGCGAGGCCCGAAGCCTGCAGTTTCCAGATCCGGAAACTCGTTCACCAGAGACAGATCCGGTTTGAAATAGACACCATACAGTCCGACCACACGCATCATGAAGACCGCTGGAAACGACATCAGACCGCAGATGATGAAGAACACCAGGAAACAAAATGTGAAGACCAATGGCATCTGGTAAAACAAAAACTGAAAGTTCCCTTCCCCCATATCCATGATGTTGGCTTTTGCCCAGGCCAGAAACGCAGCCTCCTGTACCATCAGCCATGCGATAATGTTGCGACCTGCCACAATCATTGTGATGGCCACACCCAGCGGGACCAGGAAGACCATGAACAGGTTGAGCATAAAGATGTACATGGACGGACCAAAGGTTTTGAAGAAATCCTTTGCCATCCACCATAACAGCCATCCGCGATACTGGTAGTTCTGGGTCATGTGAATCACAGCGGCTGGCAGCACCAGCAGTGGGATCAGCAGGAGAACGGCGGTGACGATGCCGGAGGCAATGGGTTGGTTCAGGATTCCGAGGACCCCCGAAATCCACAGGAATGGCATTAAGAGAACCGTAGGCCAGACGTAAAAACGAAAGCCCATCGTCAGATTACCAAAGAAGTCCATGGGAAAACGCTTAATGCGTTTTTCACCGGCCATTGTCAGTTTTGTAATCGTGATCGCCAGCGTCCAGGCCCAGCCACCAAAACCCAACTGGAACACCATTGTCAGAAAAAGCCAAAACGCCGACGGTGGTTCGAACCACGGCTGCATGTGCGGCGCACGCAGTGTGATTGTGCTCCCGGCCGCAGTGTAGTAGGTCTTGTCATACACGACTTTGGATCCCTTTTCTTTCGGGACAATCACTTTCAGCACGTTACCGCTGATCTTGATGTTGGCAGTGTCCGCTTTCGCACTCTCCTGAAGTTCGGCTGTCCGGGCCGTGACGTAATAGCTTAACGAGAAAAGACACGTCAACGACATGGACAACGTCATCGACCAGATCATCGCCGTGCGAACACCATAGCCCCAGTGCTTCTTCAGAAACTTCCAGCCATTGCTCCAGATGGCTCCGTAGAATTCTTCCGGTGGTGGCCCCTTGCGTTCGTACCTGATCCGCTGTCGTTCGCTCAACGCGCCGGTAGCAATCGTCACACCACACTTGGGACATTCGACAGCATCAAGATCGACTGGTCGCGCACACCCTGGACACACTCTGCGTTTGGTGTCTTCTACGCTCCGCAGATCAAGACTTTCAAGGGCATCACCCGGCTTGCTTTCAGCTTCTTCCTCCTGCGGCGGACGGGCCTTCGCAGGAGGACGATCACCTTTCGGCACCGGAACGCGGACTCGTTCTCCGCACTGTTTGCACTTAACGATTTTTCCTGCTGCCTGATCGGACACATTCAGAACTGTTTCGCAGGCCTTGCAGCGAACTTTGATGGGCATGAGCTATCTCGTGAAATCTCGGGACGCGGACGAAGCGTATCAGCAGACCGAAATCTAACAGACCCGCAGAATCACACAACATACCTGGCTTTAAAAAACAACGATCCGCCGCAAAGCTAAGCTGCGGAATTCGCGCGTCCGCCACCGTCAATGCGACGTTTTAGAAGCGAAAACGTTCGGGGCAAAAAATGCATGGGCAGAAAAATAGCAGCCATTTTTTTGCCCAACATTTTTTTGCCCATAATGTTGAGGCCAGACGATAC
>JAYSPO010000528.1:0-1318 GCA_043722015.1 Candidatus Kuenenia sp.
CTGCGATCAATAGAAGACTTTGTAGGCAGAAATCAGGATTCCCCATTCGGCACATTCCTGCTCGGTTACCAATACCTCGTGTTGCAGCACAATGAAACCGCAATCCCGTGGATTCGCCGCGCTGCGGAACTCGCACCAAAGGATACCGTCGCAACGGGGCTCTTTACGTCGTTCACGCCCGCGAGTACTGACATCCCAAGACCGGAACCACAGTCACCGTCGCAGACTGAAACATCGGTCGTTCCACCAGATGCTGGTCAATAATCGAAATTCGATCGGTCATAAACTCTTGTGGATAGCTCTCGTGTTGCTTCTGCCTGTGGTCGGGATGATTCTATACTATCTTGTCGGACGAAATTCCTCGGACCTGTAACGAACGCAGACTCCGTTCGAGACAGTTGCCTCCAACGGACTTTTCTGGGGATGAATGTCTTGCTGAAACATGTCGAGCAGCACCGGTCAGATCGAATTGGCTGGCTGCGGGCGTCGGTGCTGGGAGCGAACGATGGCATCCTTTCGGTTGCAAGTATCGTTGTGGGTGTTGCGGCAGCGAATACGGACCATAAGTCTGTACTCCTCGCTGGCGTCGCTGGTTTGACGGCGGGCGCGATGTCGATGGCTGCCGGAGAATATGTCTCGGTCAGCTCACAGTCAGATACTGAGAATGCCGACCGACATCGTGAGTCGCAGGAGCTGAGTGAAAACCCGGGCGGCGAGCTGGATGAACTCACACAGATCTATGTGCAACGCGGTTTAGACGAACCGCTGGCTCGACAAGTCGCTGTCAAACTCACAGAGAAGGATGTTCTTAAGACACATCTGCGCGACGAGCTTGGCATCACCGAAGAACTGGCGGCGATGCCACTGCAGGCAGCGTTCGCTTCGGCCATTTCCTTCACCGTCGGTGCAATTCTGCCATTGGCGGTCGCCATACTTGTCCCACGGAATCTGGTGATTCCATCGGTTGCCGCAGCGGCGCTGGCGAGTCTTGCATTTTTGGGAGGACTTTCCGCGTCTGTCGGCGGAGCTTCGATCGTTCACGGTTGCCTGCGAGTCTCGTTTTGGGGCATTGTGGCGATGGCAGTAACATCAGTCATCGGCTGGCTGTTCGACGTTGTGGTATGATCGGTTGCGTTGTGCATCGAGTTTTCTCCGGCATCAAACAAAGCAATTTCACGGATCATGCATACAGATTCTTCCGAGCACTTATCTCCCGGCGGAAAACGCTGCGGTCGGACTCGGCGATACGCGCGGAGACTTCTGTTTGTGCTGTTCGCGTATTTGCTGGTGGCCTATTTGATTGCGCCCGACGCATGGA
>JAYSPO010000529.1:0-4338 GCA_043722015.1 Candidatus Kuenenia sp.
CTGCCCTAATGCTTAGCCACGACGCCAGCGTTCGGCTCACAATCCTGGAACAGTCGAAGCAATGCAACCGCAAACTGAACAGAAAACTCAAAACATGAATTCACAGCATCTGTCATCATGGCTCCACCAGCAGCGCCGCCGTCATTTCCTGACTCAATGCAGCTCCGGACTTGGCGCAATCGCGTTGGCGGGATTGTTGTCTGATGGTGCCGCAGCAGACACGATGTCGTCAGATCCGCTGGACGTGTGTCCGCCGCATTTTGACGCATCGGCGAAGGCAGTGATTCACCTCTTCATGGCCGGTGCTCCCAGTCAGCTGGAGATGTTTGACAACAAGCCGCTGCTGTCAGAACTCAGTGGCAAGCCGTTGCCTCCTTCAGTCATCGGTGGCCAGCGATATGCGTTCATTCAGCCCGACGCAGCCGTGCTGGGACCTCAGTTTGAGTTCGCACGACATGGTGAATGCGGAGCGGAGATTTCCTCTGCCATGCCGTATTTCTCATCAATCGTGGATGACGTCTGTCTGATCCGATCGATGCACACCGATCAATTCAACCACGCTCCGGCGCAGATCTTTATGAACACCGGATTCTCGCAACCCGGGCGGCCAAGTCTGGGATCGTGGTTACTTTATGGTCTGGGCTCCGAGACTCGCAATTTACCATCGTTCGTTGTCATGAGCACCGGAGACGGAATCAGCGGCGGAACCGCACTTTGGTCCAGCGGGTTTCTTCCCACGGTTTACACGGGAGTGCAGTTGCGCAGTCAGGGCGAACCGATCCTGGACGTTGCCAGTCCGAACGGGGTTTCCGAAACCTTGCAACATGACACGTATTCCCTCATCAATCAGCTCAATCGGCACCGTCTGCAGCAGGTTTTGGACCCGGAAATTGCCACACGAATTGCATCTTTCGAAATGGCCGCAAGGCTGCAGGTGTCGGCACCTGAGCTTATCGATCTGTCATCCGAAACAGAGGACACACTGGCATTGTACGGCTGCGATCCACAGAAACCGAGTTTCGCCCGAGCCTGCCTGCTGGCTCGCCGTATGGTCCAGCGCGGCGTGCGTTATGTAAGCATTATTCACAGCGGCTGGGACGCGCACAGTAATGTGAAAGGGAACGTGCGGACCAACAGCAAGCACACTGACCAGGCGTCTGCAGCACTCGTTTCAGACTTGAAACGCCAGGGAATGCTGGGAGACACGCTGGTCGTCTGGGGCGGAGAATTCGGACGCACACCCATGGTCGAATCAAATCCATCGCTCGGTCGTGCCGCAGGACGTGATCATCATCCGCAAGCGTTCACCGTGTGGCTGGCCGGCGGCGGCGTAAAGCCTGGCTTCACGTTCGGAGCAACAGACGACTTCGGATTTCATGTGACCGAAACGCCTGTCCACATTCACGACCTTCAAGCTACCATCCTGCACTGCCAGGGCCTGGATCACGAACGGTTGACATTCCACCACGCCGGCCGCGATTTCCGCCTGACTGATGTGCACGGGCATGTGGTGCAGGAAATCCTGACCTAGAAGGCTGTGCCGCCCGAAACAATGTTTGAGACTGCGCCATGGATTTTTCCTGCCAAAGTGCAAAAATCCATCGTGAGCGATGGGACGCTAAATTGTGGAACCAAAACAAGATCGTCGTGCACTCACCCAGGACTGAGCACTATGAAGAGCGAGCATATCGGCACGTCCCGCTCGACCCTGAACTCCTGCCGTTTTTGCTGGATGCCGCAGAACGAGCAGACGGCAGCGGGTTTGCGGTCTCCAGGATTCGGGACAGCGAAAGCAACTTGCGGACCACCTTCCTGAAGATCATCAAACAGGGCCGGCCTGAAGCCGTGGCCGAAGTGATTCCAAAACCTCAGAGCCAGCAGGCAGACGGAATCGCAGGAGACCTACCCCGTACACGTTGGTTGTGCATGGATGGGCAACAGCCCGAAGGTGGCTCAGAAGCACCATCTGCAGGTGACAGACGAGCGTTTCGAAAAAACGCAGCAGCAACCCGTCGCCAACCCCGAAAAAGCGCAGCAATGCTGCAGTAAACCCCAAAGAAAGAAACCCCGGAAAACACTGGAAACCAGCATTCTACGGGGTTTCAAGGATAGCGGCGGAGGGATTTGAACCCCCGACCCGCGGATTATGATTCCGCTGCTCTAACCAACTGAGCTACACCGCCAACTGAGCTCACTGAAAACTCACGACACAGGGAATGTTGTCGAGTTCGCAAGGAGTGGAAGTTTAGCAAAAACCGCCAACACGACAACCTTATCGGAGCATTTTGCCGACAGTCTCACTGTCGCCAACTGGCACTCGGAAAAACCAGCCTCAGTGACTGGCAATTCGTCCTCCCGCAACGCGCCAGATTCGGTAAGGTGGCGTCTGCAGAGGCTGCGGCATGACAGAGCGCTCTGACTGCGTGGTTCCGTTCTGTACGGAATGCGTGGGTCGTTCAATCTGTCCGGCGTGCGGCAGAATCGGCCGATCAAGGACGATCGGACAATGCTGCATGATTGACGAATCTGTCTGTGACGGTCGATGGAGTTTTTCCGTGTCGGCACTTCAAAGAGTCCTGGTGCTGGTATTGGCGGTCTCCTGTCAATCAAGTCGTGCAATTGAGGTCGTCGAAGAGTAAACCAGGAAAGTGCGCTTGCTGCGCGCTTAGGTTTCTCTCTTCAGAACTATCGAGGTACAGGCAATGAAAAGGCTCATGCTGGGAGCCGCGGTTGCAGTTGCCATACTGCTGAACAGCGGAATTTTGACAGCGGGATTGCTCGGATCGGGCGGTTTTCGCGGTTGTCGGACTTCTGCGTGTTCTCCATGTGGTGATTTCGTCGCAGCTCGGTGCGGATGTGGTCCGCAATGTCACACTGTTCAGGAAGTTGTGTGGGAAACACAACAGTACACGTGCATGAAAACGGTCTATGACCAATGCACGGAATCCATGCCGGTGTCATGCACGCGGAACGTCTACGAAACCTGCTACCGTGACGAATGTTACACGGTCTGCAAGCCGGTCTATCAGACCTGCCACCGCACCGTCACGTGCAACATCTGCAAGCCGGTCTATGAGACCTGCTACCGCGACGTCACCTGCCATGTTCGCAAGCCGGTCTATCAGACCTGCTACCGCGAACAGTGCTACACGATCTGCAAACCAGTGTATCAGACCTGCCATCGCACGGTGTGTTACAACGTCTGCAAGCCAGTGTACAACACCTGTTACAAGGAAGTCTGCTGCACAACATGCCGCACCGAAACAGAGACCTGCTACAAAGACGTATGCTATACCGTCTGTAAGCCAGTCACTGAATGCAAAACTGTGCAGGAATGCTGTGGGGAATGGGTCACGGAAACACGTCATATTCCCGGCCCGGTTGTGAAGAAATGTGTTGTTGATCCCTGCAATCCATGCTGCACCAAAGAAGTCTGCGTCCAGTGTCCGGGCCGGACGATCTGCTGCCGCAAATGGTGCCCGAAGATGGTTGAGAAGACCATCACCTGCACACGCATGGTTCCGGAAGTCTGCCACAAGCAGGTTCCTTACACCATCTGCCGTCAGGTTCCAGTCCACACAACAAAGAAGGTGCCATACACCACGTGCTCATTCGTGACAGAAACCTGCCAGAAGCAGGTTCCTTACACGACCTGCACCATGACGCACCAGACATGCACTCGCCGGATTCCTTACACGACATGCAGCTACACCGACGAGTGCATTACGCGCCGGATTCCATACACTACCTGCCGCATGGTGTCACAGTGCATTTCACGTCAGGTTCCTTACACGACCTGCACCATGACTCAGCAGACATGCACGCGCAAGGTGCCGTACACAGTTTGCCGTCAGGTCTGCGAAACTCGTACAGTCACACGCACCAAATGTGTTGCTCGCCAGGTTCCAATGACACAGACTCGCTGCGTTCCTCGAGTCGTGTGCCGAACTGTTCCCTGCTGCGATCCTTCGTGCAGGTGATGGTTGCGGTGCGACGGCAGATGCCGGTTGCACGAGCGGCAACTAGTACGGAATTGTGCATCATGCTGAGGTACATCGACAGGGTTGTCAGTGGCCCCAGATGGAATTGAGTTGATTTCCAGCAGTCACTTCAAGGATCTTCACAGACCACTGAAGTCAATCTGAAAAATGCGACAGGGGACCGTGATTCACGGTCCCCTGTGTGCGTTGGTAAGCACCTCGGCAGAAGTCGTTTGGCATAAAATCGTTTAACCGCGTGGGCAACGCCCCGCGATTGGCAGCCAAGCGCGGCCCGTTGCCCACGCGGTTAAACTTATTTTCTGCAACCTTAAAGATAAACAGGGCTTAGACTTGCGCT
>JAYSPO010000530.1:0-1132 GCA_043722015.1 Candidatus Kuenenia sp.
AGATGTTCTATCAGGATCCGACAACAAACCGTTGGTGGCAGTTCGGGCTGGTCGATGGATCGAAAACACAGCACAATTTCATCCCGATCTCGCCGCAGATCACCCGAGAGACGATTCGGATCTCCGCGTTGGGTTACGAGACGAAAGTATTTCGGCTACCCGATGAATTGGACCGAAGTAAACCTATCCGGCGCGACGTTCGCCTCAAGCCAATGCCCGACGTTGAGCTAAAAGTCCTTTTGCACGATGGTACTCCTGCCGAAAAAGCAAAATTGACGTTTCATTATCCGAACGAATTGGGTTGTCTTCAGGATCATGAAGGGCTGTCTGACGCACAAGGAATCGTGACTACAAAGTTTCCTCCGAGTGCAGACATTGGGATTTTCCGTCTTGAGCACACCGGTGGAACTGCTGAGCTGTCGATGAAGGAACTACTCGATGCCGTGAAGCTGAATCCAGGAGAAGTGATTCAGCGCAGCATACCGCTGAGAAAGTAGGCTGCCCGATAAGCCCCGCTCCCTGCGGTTTCACCTTCATTCTGTGTTGCACGCAGCTCTGGAAAGGGTAGAGGATGCAGGATCGAAAGCGCCGTTACAAACGACGCTGGCGGCATTGAAATAACGCACGTAGCTGCGTCTCTCCGAGACGCTGACTGTTGCGAGTCTCGGAGAGACTCGCCTACGTGATTGCAAAATTTCTGACAGAATGTGTCTCCGGCTGTGTTAGTTCTTGTAGGAGACCATTTTCTCGTGTGAATTTCCAGAAACACCCGATTAGTGTCGTCATTTTGACCGGGCGTCGGGACGAAATTTGAGCGATGCCGTTGATCAGATTGATGCTGCGTCAGTGTGTCGGACCGGAGCAGTGAAGTGAACTCCGGTTTCACTCATTGATCGTGACCACCTACATGGTGGAGTGGATCTGTTAGCTCAGTCCGGTCGATGCAACCGGTGCGGGTCGAAAACGAAATCGCATCTAACTCAAGACGGTTCATCCTGAGGGAGCAACGACGTCCGAATATCTGCCAGAGATTGTGTCAAATCAACCGGATTTTGGCACTCGTGATCCGTTCAGAAAACGTGCCAGATTCGCCATCGAATAGACTACACCTGCGTGACTGGCCGTCAACGCA
>JAYSPO010000531.1:0-3066 GCA_043722015.1 Candidatus Kuenenia sp.
GTAATGTTTGCATCCGCAAACTCTAATCCCAACCCTCAATTTTCAAAAATCAAAATCACAGCAAAAATCCACTCCACCCACTAAATTCCGAGAAGAACCAAGGAAATTACGCCTTCAGGAACTTCTCGATCGCATCAAACCCCTGCGTCAGCGTGTCCATCGAGGCCGCGAAACTCAAGCGGACGTAGCCAGGTGCTCCGAAGGCATCGCCGCTGACGATCGCGACGTGAGCTCGTTCCAGTAACGCCGTGCAGAATTCCGTCGCATTTGAAACCGCAGGACCACCACCGACGGGCTTGCCGTAATAGCTGCTGATGTTGAAGAAGACGTAAAACGCACCGCCAGGTTCCGCAAATGTAATCCCCGGAATTGATCGCAGGCGTGCCGTCACGTAGTCACGACGAATGGCGAATTCTTTGCACATGTCGGCAACACATTGTTGCGGCCCGTTCAGTGCCGCCAGTGCGGCGTACTGGCTGACGCTGCATGGATTGGATGTCTGCTGGCTCTGCAGTTTATTGATTGCAGCGCTGACATTTTCCGGGGCGAGAGTCCAGCCAATGCGCCAACCGGTCATCGCATACGCTTTACTCACGCCGTTCACGATCACCGTACGCTGCTTCACTTCTTCGCCAAATGAAGCAAACGACCTGAATGTGTGACCGCTGTAAATCAGCTTGTCGTAGATTTCATCGGACAGCACGGTGATGTTTTTTTCGACAGCAACTTTGGCCAGACCTTCCAGCATTTCCACTGGATAAACGCCACCGGTTGGATTGCTGGGACTGTTGAGCATCATCAATCGCGTCCTGGGAGTTATGGCGTTGCGGAATTTTTCGGGTGACAGACAGAATCCTTCCTTTTCGGTCGTTTCCACCATCACGGGTTTCGCCCCCACCAACTCAACAAGAGCCGAGTAACTCACCCAATACGGAGTCGGGATAATGACTTCATCGCCGGGTTCACAGCAGGCGACAAGTACATTGTGCAGACAATGTTTGGCTCCGTTGGAAATCGTCACTTCGGACGGCTTGTAAGCAACGCCGTGATCGCGTTTGAACGCATCGCAGATTGCCTGCTTCAATTCCAGAATTCCGGTGGCAGCAGTATATCGGGTATGTCCGGCATCCATCGCGACCTTTGCGGCTTCGCGAATGTGCCGCGGCGTAATAAAGTCTGGTTCACCGACCGTGAATTCCAGCACGTCGATGCCTTTGGCACGCAGCTCACGCGCTTTTGCGGCAGCAGCAAGTGTCTCAGACGGTTGTAGATTATTGACAAGTTTTGAAGTGTGCATGGCAATTCGTTGAGGCTGAGTTAAACGACAAATGACCCTTCCGGGCGATTTTTGGACACGCGGGGAGTCTACTCCGATGACACACTTTGCCCAAATCGGGCATTGAATGTTGGCAGAATTCTCAGATTCTGATGGCACTTGTGGAGCCTTTTGACCACAGCCGCCTGAAAAAAATGCACGAAAATGCCAGATAGCTTCGTTTGGCGGATGGAAATCGCTACCATCCGTTGTTCGTAGGAAACTGGAAATTCGATTTTGGGCAGGGACCGTCCGTCGTTTGATCCTGTTGTGTCTAGTGTCTACTGTCCATGTCCGGAGTTGAAAAGCCGTGTCGGGAACTATTGCTCAACGTAAGTCAATTCTGATTGTTGAAGACGAACCCATCATTCGCGAAACACTCGCGGAATTCCTGATGGGTGAAGGATTCGAAGTTCGTACGGCAGCAACCGCTGCTGATGCGATTCGAGTCGCACAGGAGCGGGATTACGACGTCGCGATCTGCGATATCCAGCTCCCGGACGGCGACGGCGTGAAAGTGCTGCGGCAGTTGCATCGCATCAACCCCGCCATTTTTGTGCTCATTATTTCCGCCTACGCTACGGTCGAAAATGCCGTGGAAGCGTTCACTGCCGGTGCCTTCGACTATCTCGTCAAACCCGTTCGCTTTGAAGAACTGGTAAAACGTCTGCAGCGTCTGTTTAAGTTTCAAGATCTGTATCGCGAGAATCAGCGACTGCGAAAAGACCTGGCCCGAAGCGCCGGCTTTGACCAGGTTGTGGGCTCCAGCGCGGCGCTGCAGGATCTGCTCAAGACCATTCGCAAAGTTGCGGCGACGAATTCCAATGTGCTGCTTGTGGGCGAAACGGGTACGGGCAAGGAACTGTTCGCACGCGAAATTCACGTGGCAGGCCCCAATAAAGAAGAGAAATTTCTGGCCGTCAGTTGCGGAACTCGTCCGGTTGAACTGCTGGAAGCACAATTGTTCGGAACGAAAAACGGTCAGGAAGGTGTCCTGAGCATGGCTGGCACAGGCACTGTCTTTCTGGACGAAGTGGCACAACTTCCCCCAGGCACGCAGTCTGAAATTCTGCGGGCCATTGAGTATCAGGAAGTGACTCCGGTCGGTGGTACCAAGGCTGTCAAAGTTCAGGCGCGGATTATCGCGGCAACCTCCCGCGATCTCAGCCACGAAGTTTCCGAAGGCAATTTTCAGGAAGATCTTTTCTATCGCCTGGACGGTGTCAAAATCCGCATTCCGGCACTTCGTGAACGGCTGGATGACATTCCGGAACTGGTGGAATACTTCATCGTGCGAAATCGGGACGCGATGGGCAAACGCGTGTCCGGCGCGACCAGCGAAACAATTCGCACACTGATGGCTGCTCATTGGAAAGGCAATGTGCGGCAGTTAGACAACGCCATCGAACGAGCCGTGATGATGTGCGAAGGCGAAGAAATTCAGCCGCACGACTTGCCTCCGGATCTGCTCGGCGGCGGTTCCGCTTTGCCGGACACGGATGACCTTCGATCCGCTCTGCGACACTACGAACGCCTCCATATCACCCGTGTGCTGCGTCAGTGCCCCGACAAGAAAGAGGCGGCCCGTCGGTTGAAGCTCGGCCTGTCCAGCCTCTACCGCAAGATCGAAGAACTTAAGATTGAGCTGTAGCAGAGCCTGTGAATACTGACGAAATCAAGACGTGCATCCCGCATCGCGATCCGTTTCTGTGGCTCGACGAAGTCACAGAAATCAGCGACACGCACATTGT
>JAYSPO010000532.1:0-1151 GCA_043722015.1 Candidatus Kuenenia sp.
AACACATGTGAGTAACTCGTCAGTCGCTCCAACAACTGTGCCAGATTTCCCGGCATGCCTCGCGTGCTCCGCACCGTGCAGAACCCCGTGCTGCCGGTTCGCAGGCCATGACGTGCCGAAGTAAACACGATCTCCTGATTCACGGTCCCCGCTCCTTTCGGCCGTTGTTTTTCGCAGGTGCTGAATTCGTCGGTTCCGCAGCAGGGATCAGGGACGAGTTGCCGTTTCGTAAGCCAGCTCGATGCAAAGCATAGAACACGGGCAGTTCAACCCAACGCGGAGTAATCTGACTGGGGTCGAATCGCAGATCCACGCGACCATTGGAATCTGATCCCGCCACGATCGGACTTCGCCCGGTGGCAGTGACCGGAATGAAGACAACCTCGCTTGCAAATCCCCGGGCAGCCGTGACGATCGACGGCGCATGCTCCAGGAGCAGCTCTTCGATATCCCTGGAAACTTCCATCAACACTTCCAGTTGCAGACAGGAAACTCCATCATGACCAGCGCGAATCACATCGTCCAGAGCTTTGGGAGACTTTTTCAGCAAGGGACGCCAAGCATCAAATTTATGCACGATAACGATCAGAGGACGATCGAACTTCTCCGTGGCTGGCATGCTCGTCAATTGCCGCACTCGGGAAGCAGCTTCCGAAAGTACGTCCGCCTGAGGATACGACGTGATGACCGATTCCAACTGCGGATCCAGGCTGGGGTCGCGGCAGGCGCGACAGGCGCGGCGGAACGCGGATTCCTGGGTGGGGTCGAAGATAAAAAGCAGAGCTTCCGACTTTGCCATATGATCGATGACCGGCGTCTGCGACGTCACGGCACCCGGCAGGAAGTGCTCTCCGGCATTATCGTACAGACAGACCATCCGAGACACCTCGCGGCGGCGGCCATGCAGCGGATGTGTTTCGTCCGGCTGAACCGAGTACAGGTATGGACGCGACATCAGCAGATCCTGCTCGCCGACATGCGTTTCGTAATACCACTTTCCTGTCCTGTCGGTCTTTTCGAGTTTGACGAGCTTCGTGTGATCTTCGTAGTCAAACAGCGTCTTCACATATTCGGTCATCAACTGATTGGCACGCGGTGCGGCATTTTCAAACCGCAGATGAAACTGCTTACTTAAGATCGCCCCCACCGAG
>JAYSPO010000533.1:0-7431 GCA_043722015.1 Candidatus Kuenenia sp.
CCGCAAGGCCATCTCTGCCAGAATTAATGCCGTGGTCGAGGCGACGGCGGCGACCAGTAGTCGAAACATCCAGCGACGACGGGATGCGAACCCACTGACTACCGCAGCCGTCCGGGGTTTCGGCAGAGTGGCAGTCATCTTGGATCTCTCTCCTTTCACTGTTTGCTGTCGCTCATCCGTCTCGACGTGGCATCTGCTTTCAGACATCGCTGGTGCCCCGTCAACCGTGCTTTGATTTGTGCCACTGGCTCTGCCAGTGTCCTCCATCTGCATGTAACACTGGCGGAGCCAGTGGCACACAACCCATCCGAATCCGCCGGGGCTTCCTTCGCTTCTGTCAGTCCAGCCTTGGCAACCCGATCCATCAAAGCAAGAGTCACAAAGCACTAGCCATCATGATGACACTCCTGAAGTCTCAACTGTGGCCACGTGCAGTATTTCAGTTATTTCCCCGGCGATTGCAAATCGCCGGCTGTCTGCACACCGGTAATCTCGCTGGCCTTTAGCTGGTTTCGATCACGGTAGTATTCAAACTGCTGCCCGCTGAGTGTCTCAGGTGCTGCCCCGGGCGTTCGCCGATACGACACCGTCGCCTGGCGACCTTTGTCGGCACGAAGGATGAATTGCTGTTTAGACGAATCGTACGTAATCTTGTCGGCATCGCCAGAGATTTCGTTCGATTCCAGATGACACGGAGCATGAGTTCCGTCGGCTCCGTCGGCAGTATTCGATTCAGCCACCATCGAGAATTGAGCTGCCCCTTCGCTGTCACCGGATTCGATCTGCGAAAATGATAAGTTCTCACAACGCATCGAACCCGTATTCGGGGGCAATTCGTTGACATTCAATCCATCCAGCACGATCCGATCACCCATTTCACGCACCGGTCCAAAAACTCCGCGCACATGCTGCTTCAACTGGACGAACCGCTGCTTGTAGTTTCCTGCAATGCTGCCGATGAATCTGGCCTGCACAAACACAAACGCATCGGTCGGTGTTGAAACCGGCGTATTGGCGCGGGCAACCGCGCGGGGCGTTGTGCGAGGTGTGTCTTTTGAATTCGGATGCGTGCATTCGATGATTCCGGAACTACCGGAACCCGTTGCGTCAAAGACCCCCGTGATCATGTTGACTGTCAGATCGGAAAACTCCGCATGGTTCCGCGATTCGACAACGCGATTTTTCATCTGATCAATATCCACGACAACTTTGCTGTTACATTCAATCAGTTCAATCGGACCATGCTCCTCGTCACTCGATGCACTGGCAGCCTGCAGCACATTTTTCTGCCGAATTCCCGGCTGAAGCTGCATGTCCTGAATGAAGCGGATATTCATGCTGGCACAGGTCAGTTCCACTTTGTGATCAACACCATTCGTCATCACCGCACGGATGTTGCCGATGAATGACGCCGTGCGATCAGAATACGTCATCGAATCAGTCCAATAGATCTCCACCAGCGAGTGCTTTTCCAGGGGCTTTCCGTCCAGACCATTCGCGTTGACAAAGCTGATACTGCCACTGCCAACGACTGAAGCTTCGCGTTCCACACCCGTCGCTCCATTCAAGAGTTCACGCAGGTCAATCCGCGGACCTTCGATACGCCGGGTAGCCAGCCGCGCCTCAGCCGGATCGCCGAACAGGCTGATTTCACCAATCTCTGAGAACCCTGACTTCGCGGAAAGTGCATTGCCTTCTGCGGCAAAGTCACTGTCGTCTTTGACGCC
Organism: Candidatus Kuenenia sp.; assembly: GCA_043722015.1. Taxonomy (GTDB): domain Bacteria; phylum Planctomycetota; class Planctomycetia; order Planctomycetales; family Planctomycetaceae; genus SXXK01. Next base: position 1,728 of record JAYSPO010000533.1, read on the forward strand.
GGTGTGTGCAATCCTCACCTTGCCAAACAGCCACACATCGTTCCACGCGCCACGTGCCTTGTGATCAACATCCCGCGAAAAATTGATGCTGGCTTTGGCGGTGTCGCAAAAGAACTCCGTCGTCCCCTCCGCTGCAGACGAATCAGTACGATTCTTCGATTGGCTGACCGCCCGGATCTTGTCCGCCGAGTCGTTGCCTGCCGCTTCTTCAGCAAAACTTACGGTGAGTTTTTTGAGGATGTGGCCAGTCACGCCTTTGTGAGTCATCACCACGTTTCCAGCGGCGGTCAGTTCGTTCGGATTGATTCGACTCAGATTCATTCCTGCCCCTTGCCCTGGACTCTGTAATTTTCTCGCCGGCGACGCAGTGGCTGATACCTGCGTTCCGGTCGATACCTGTGTTCCGGTCATTTCAATCAGGTCACCGCTCAGACTCATACCCGGTTCCGTTTCATTGATGCTCGCCTGAGAAATCTTTGCCTGGCCCTTCAATGTGACTTTTTGCTCGGGCGACTGACGGATGATCATTGACTCCGTCCACTCGGCATCAAACGAGTCCCCATTTTCAGAATACGCCGCAGCGGACGGAAGATCGGATGGTTCAATCCGTCCGGGCCCGAGACACTGAATTGTATGAATCTGACTATTCATATCATGTACTGCGACGACACGTGTAGCCGTCAACATGCTGCTTTTCTGATAGATTTGCACGGGCTTCAGACGACCGGTTGAAGGCGTGTGGCCACCCGATAATTCCATCACTCGTTCTTCGATCTTGTACTTGAGCCAACTCATGGTGGCCATCACGTCCTGTTCCGGCGACGTGAATATCACCTTTGAACCTTCGGCCTGAATACTTGCCAGTTGCATTTTCGTGGAACGCTTCTGTTCAGCACCGGCTTCGCGCATGGCGGGTTGAAACTGCAGAGTCAGCGTGGAACAAAACAGCCGATCCAGCCCGCCGGAGATCGTCGGCCGTTCAACCAGAACCTGGTTGTCTCTGAGCACTTTCCGATTGGTGACACCACGAAACGTCGCCTGCAGCGTCGGCACGAAAAATTCAAAGCCGCCAGCGGCGTTGATCCTAAGTTTTACTGCTTCGCTGCGGCCATCTTCGCCCGGGAAGAACAGATCACATTCAACCCTTCCCAGCAGGCGAATTCGTTGCACATCAGCGATTGACATCAAGCCCAGTTTTTTCACGTCACCGGATGACAACAAGTCAATTTCTGCGCCGCTCTGGGCAATTCCACTGTGCTCGCCCCACCAGAACTTGACCGGTTGGCTGCTGGTCACCTTCAATGCATTGTCCGAAACGGAAAACGTTCGACCTTCGATACGCAATCCGCCGGGGCCGGTGATGCGGACATCGCCCAGGAGCTGTCCGCTGTTGATCGGACCGAATTCATTCGTATCCAGCCTGAATTTTGTCGAGGCGTCCAGCTGAGCCGACGTAGCGGTCAGCGTGTACGGGTCGTCGAACTTGTCCTCTTCCCAGAGCATCGCGATCGGATCAACTTTGATCGAACGGTCGTCATTGAACAATTCATGATTCTGAAAATACATGAACCGTGAACCGCCACCAAATCGTGCGTTCGCATTTTTGACCCAGGGATCTTCCTTGAACCACATCTCAGCTTGTTCCACGAAGACCGGTGAGTTTTCCGGTGCGGACGAGGACACCATCATTCGTTGCTGCTTGTGTTCAATCTCCAGCCATGGTGCGGTCAATTGAGAATACCCGACGTACAACGTCACCAGAGCAATTCCAACCAGAATCGTGCGAGGGCCTCGAGGTATTGTTGACAGCGACATGGGGGAAATTCCAGTGTGCATTTTGACCGCAGGAACATATCCGAAAAGGGGTCTGACCCTTTGGAGGCGAGTCGATGATGTTGGTGTTTCCGTCTTGCCGGAGAGGGTCAGACCCCTTTTCGGATACAAAGTACATTCACGCCGTCCGCAGAATTCTTCGTGTCTCGAACGCTGCCGGATTGCCGCTGCCGTGTTCCGCCACATCCACTTTCTGCAGCACGTCAGTGATATCCAACATACCGATCGGGTTCCGGTCTTTGTCGATCACAGGCACTTCACTCAACTTTCGTTCGGACATCAGATGAATGGCCTCAGGCAGCAACACGTCAGGACCCATCGTGATCGGATTGCAGGTCATCACCTGTCGAATCGGTTGATCCAGTTGTTCGTCACGACGGGTTTCAAACATTCTGGCAAGGTCGCTGTCGGTGAAGAGTCCTGTCAGTCGGCCTGTTTCGTTCGTCAGAATCACGGCTCCCGTACGACGACCTGGATGACTGTGATGAATCATGACTTCCCGCACGGTCTCGTTTTCTGACGCGATGCGCAACTGATTGCCGGAACGCATGACGTCTTTCACAGGACACAATTGGCGGCCCAGACTTCCCGCCGGATGATACACGGCAAAGTCCCGCGCGGTGAATCCCTTTGACTGACTGATCACAAGCGCCAGGGAATCGCCTAAAGCCAGCATGGCGGTCGTGGAACACGACGGTGCCAGTCCGAGTTCTCCGGCTTCCTGATGCAGGCCGATCTGCACGACCACATCGGCCTGCCGCGCCAGAGAGTTCTGATCGTCTCGCGTGATCGCAATGATGGGAACTCGCAGCGACTTCAGCGCTGGAATCAGCGTGACAAGTTCTTCCGTTTCTCCGCTGTTGGAAAGGACTAACGCCACATCGTCCGGCCCGATGCATCCCAGATCTCCGTGGCGTGCTTCGGTGGGATGCAGAAAGTGCGCACGAGTTCCCGTACTTGCCAGCGTGGCGACGATCTTCTGGCCAATCAACCCAGCCTTGCCAATCCCGGTGACGATCACACACCCCGTCGCCGCGCGGATCGCGCGGACAGCATCGCAGAAGCTCGGGTCAAGGCTGTCCGCCAGTCGCCCAAGCACATCGGCTTCCTGGCGAATGATTCGGCGGGCTTCACGCAACTGTTCCACGTCGCCGAAAGAAATGACGTCACGGGGAGATTGAGCGGCACTCATGGAGTCGTCCTGACATACGGAATTCAGCACGGCAAATCCATCTGCCGTCTTTGAGCTGAAACCTCGCTCAAAGTGTACCGCCAGCGACAATTCCGCGTCAATTGCGAGGTGACTGTGTTTTGCTGAGCGGCACGCCGCCAGCCTAATGGCACCTGGTTTTGGGCGGAACAGGGTTCCAGCACGCTGAAATGCCCCTGAAATGACGGGTTGATGTGCAGGCGGGAACGCCTCCAGCATGTCGTCAGGACTCATTATCGCCGCCATTTTCGGCTCGGAACATGCGGTTTGGTGCTGATGAAGAACTGACTGGAGTCAGTAACATCCTTGTCACCTTCTGCTGACTTCAATCTGGACGCAATTAACCCGATGTCTGTACCCTCGCCAAACTCATCAGAATCTCAAACATCAATCACATCGCCTCAAAACACACCTTCACAGGGCTGGGTGTAAAGGGGTAAGGGAGACAAGCGGTAAAGTCCTCGCAACACGAAATCCGATAACGGGGTTCCGGGTCTGCGGCGGGAAACTGAAACGGAAGAAAGAACGCAAGGGTGACGATTGATTGATGAACGAGGCGCCGCGCAACACACGGTCACGCGTGCTTAAGATCTCAAGTCCATCTTCTGTGTCCTCTGCCGCTTCCGTTCCTTGAGGGTACGCCTTGAAGCTTTCCTGACACCATGTGTAGCAGTTGCCCTGCACATCAAAGAGGCCGAAATCGTTCGGCTTCAGCCTCGCTACCGGCGACGTCTTGTCTGGGGAATTCTTGTTGTACCACGCATACTTCGGCAGCAATTCGTCCGTTTCTCCGAAGTAGCGACTCGTCAACGCTCCTGCACGAGTCGCATATTCCATCTCCGCTTCCGTGGGAAGACGGTAGCCGCCCAGACTCAGGTAGTTCGCCTTCAATTTGATCTCGTCCTCCATGATCTCGTAACACCATTGCTCGGCGGGCAGCCCCTCCTGCTCGCTCAACCAGTTGCAGTAATTCGCCCCCTGATACCAGTCGACCCCAGTCACCGGCCGAGTCGTCGAGACGGCAAGTCGCTCGACCGACCACTTTTTTCCGCAAACCCCGAGTGGCCCTTGTCGAACTGCCGGTACTGTTCCAGCGTGACCGATTTCGTGGCAAGGGCAAACGTGCGGCTGATCCGCCGCTTGTGCTGAATCTCGTTCTCGTACCTGCCAACTTCCGTGACCGGCGATCCCATCACAAATTCCACGGGGCCGGGAATCACCACGAATGTCTGCCCCTGACCGTTGACGTACCACTGGGGCGGCGTCTCCTTGTCCTTCGTGGCCGATTCCTTGATCCAGGCGACCTTCTTTTCTCGCCCCTCCTTGTCCTTCGCCCACTCGTCGTTCACCTGAGTCAGCCACGCCTCCTGCTTCCATTGTTGCAACAGCCATTCCGCCGCCCCATGAAGGCCCGGATCGCTCGCCGTCTGGTACATCTCCTGCAACTTCGGCAGCAGGGCGTTCCGGTCGTCGGGGGTAAACTCCGTCTCTTTGAACTCGCCCAAGCTCAAAAGTAAAGCTCGACGAATCGTGATGTCTGGCTCTTCATTCAGACGCTTCACGATGGCCTGAGCGTCGGCTCCCAACGGACTCAGCCGATGGATCAGGTAACTCCGCACCCGTGGGTCGGGACTGTGCTTCAGGAGCGGCCAAACCTTCGCCGGTTGGTTCATCCGCAACAACCCCACCGCCGCATTCGCCTGCCGCTTCGCCAGCTTCTCACGCTTGTCATCCGAGGAAGGCAGATCCGGCGGGAGCGTCATGTCGATCTCGCCGGTCAGCACGGGCAGGCCACGTTCGCCCTGTTCCTTGAACTTCGGATAGATCACGGAGAACTGTCTGTCATCGGCGTCCATCAGCAGGTCGGCCAGCACTGGCGGCTGGTCGGCGGCGTAGTCGGCGAGAATGTCCGTCGCCAGCGACCGCTCCACTTCTCGTCGAGTCGCATCTCGATAGACGGTGGATAACTGCGTGAAGAGTTTCATCCGTACCGGACGCAGCGAGTCCATCCACATCGCCAAATACACCGCAGGCACGGCCACCAGATCGTTGCCGACAGTTTCTTGAACCTTCGTCCATTTCTCGCTCTCCGGGTCGTACTTCCCCAACGCACGCGCTGCCCGCAGCCGTTGGGATTCCTTCCCCTTTTCCGGCTTCTCCACCACCGCCCACAGCTTGTTCAGCAAGGCGTCCATGTGCGGGGCCAGAGCGTCACGGATCACCGGAACTTCATGCGGCTCAGCGTCAAGCAACCGACCGTAAAGGTAATCGACCTGCGTGTTGTCGACCGGCAGCAGGGCCAGAGCGAGTTGCAGCTTTTCCGCTGAGCCATCTTCGGCCTCGGAAATCCTTGCCTTGAGTCTCGGATCGGCCCACTCACGGTATTCGTTCAGGTCGGAAATGACAGCGGGAACCTGAGCAATGTCAGCCTTCATCAGCGAAGCGACCATTTCTTCCGCTCGAGTGGAGTTTTCCTTCTCCTGAATCTGAACCTGTGTCTGCCTCTGCTGTTCCACAACGGCACTGCGAACAGTGATCCCGCCCAAAACTACACCCACTAAGAGCAAAGCCATGATGCTCGTGCGAACCCCATGCACTCGTCCGGCCTTGCCCATCATCTTCCGCTGTGGCTCGGTCCACTTCTGCTTGTCGGTCAGCAGC
>JAYSPO010000534.1:0-2877 GCA_043722015.1 Candidatus Kuenenia sp.
GTAGTACGAATGAGGAGCATTCCAATTCGTGTCCATTCGTGGTTCCCGGTCTGGAAAACGGGCTTCAAACGGCGGACACATAGAAAACGTTACAGTCAGCAAATTTGAAATATAGACTCCGGGGCGATGCCCACGCGGTTAAACTCTGCTCGCTCGAAATGAGAGCGGCGAGCGGAGCGGCGTGAGCCCTCCGGTACCTCGTTTTTGCACCGGCAAGCTGACGCATGCCGCTCGCCAATTGCGCGGTTGATCGATCATGCCGCAGCAGGCATGAGTTCGGCGGACACGGCATCGATCTGACCAACCGTGATCTGACCGAGTTGTTCTGCGAAACCTACGAGCAGCGCCATGTCGCTCAACCGATTAATACGCCGCGGGTTGCCCGCGGTGATTTCATACAGTCGCTGGAGAGCGTCTGCCGAGAAGATATCCGAACGGCCACCGGACTGCAGCAGACTGCTGCGGACGTAGTCAGACGTTTCATTAGCCGTGAAACCTGTCAGCGCAGTCGTCACGGCAATCCGTTCACTGATCTGGTGCAGTTTGCGAATTTTTGCAGACAGCACCGGCTGTCCGACAAGCAACATGGCCAGCATGGCATGGTCTTCGGATTCAGCCAGATTCAATAACGGCTGCACGACCTGCAGCATCGCGTCTTCTGACAGCAAATGTGCATCATCGAAGCACAGCAACGTGCGATGGCCATTGTTGGAAAGACGTCGCAGGGAGGTCAGAATCTCCCGCAGCACGCCGTCATTTCCTGTGGAGATCACGGGACTCACGGACGCAAACGTCGCAATTTCACTGGCGACAAGTCGCAGCAGATCATCAGGCGAGATCGCCGGGAACACGATGTGAATGAGCGGCTGCAGGTCTTTGTGATCGGCCGTCAACAATTTCACCAGCCCCGTCTTTCCGGTCCCGGATGCACCCAGTATCAGTCCCGGACCAGTCAGATTATCCAGGGCGTACTTCAATCGCAGCAAAGCCGTCTGGTGACTCTTGCTGCGATAGAATCTCGCAGGATCCTGACGCTGAGTAAACGGCTTCTGACTGAGTTTCCAGTAGGCCTCATACATGCGACGTGCTTTCTTAACGCAGGTTCTGCGTGCCACCCATAGCTGCCCGTCACTTCGTGGCGGGAAGACTCGCGTCGGAGACACGAGCAACAATCATGCGTGCAATGTGCGTTCATCTGACAAAATAAGATACTGGCAGTGATTCCATGGCAAAACAATCAGTTGACAGGTTGGATGCGTCCGGCAAACTTCACTTTGCGAGGCTGTTGCTGACCGTAATCGGCAGACGATTGAGTTGCGGAATCGTTGAACGCTGGGGTGGTGTCAGGATAGCGCGCTGTTGTCGGTGTTGACCTGCCAGAGTCTGCGGAGGAATTCTTTGCTGAGAATATGTCTGTCGGAACGGAGCCTTCGGACGACGGAATATACAACCCGCTATCAGCGGAATTCTGCGACAACGATTCAAACGGATCGGCAGATTCCCGCATCGCCTGAACGTCGCCGACAGGTTCAAAATCTGACAGCACATCATCGTAACTGTCGAGCGTATCCTGTGAGTTTGACGCCGAGCCTGTGCCGGAACTGCCCGAGTCGGACCAGACCATCGCCATCACGATCAATACCACGACCGCAGCGGCTTCGCGACGCTGTTCCCGCAGTCGTGGCCAAAGGGTTCCGATTCGCGATCGCAGCCGCTCACGGACTGATGGCTGCGGACTTGTTGCTGCCGTAACCGTTGTCGATTCCGTCATTTCCCCGGACACGGATTCAGTCGCAGCTGTAGTCTTAACCAATTCAACCGCAAACGGGCGTTCCGATTCTGTGGTCGGCGTTACGACAACTTCTGTGGATTGCGTTTCGAGATCACCATCCTGCATGGCAATGTCCTTCCTGAAAGTAAGGCGAGCGGGGGATGTGAATCCCCTGATTGGTCGCGAATGATGCGAAAATCAGGGCACTTACGTACCCCGCTCGCCAGTCGGCTTTACTTCACTCAGTGTCGTTGAGAATCCCCGGGGCATCTGTTCACGAAAAATACAGACGCAGATCGGTCAAAGCGGAAATTGCTGATTCGAGGCCCCCCGGCTTTCGATCACGCATATTGTGCCCAGTCGCTAACATCGACAGACGGATGCTCCGAACTTTACGTTTCTTCCGATTCTGTCGGTTGCTTTGTCGCTGCCATGAATCAGGAAATTCGGCTATGCTTTGGCTCACGGTGATCATGTCGTTTTTTTTGAGCGCCAGTTGTTCTGAATTCAGGAGTTTTTAATCGTGGCCAAGAATGTTTTCGGGGAGGATCTGCTCGTCTGTTCAGCAGATCCGCTGACAGGTTTCTTTCGCACGGGCAAGTGTGAGACGTGTGGCGATGACCATGGAATGCATACCGTCTGTGCGGTAATGACGGCGGAGTTCCTCAGGTTTTCCCGGAAGGCTGGCAACGATCTGTCGACTCCACATCCGGAATACAATTTTCCGGGTCTGCAACCCGGAGATCGCTGGTGTCTGTGCCTGCCACGCTGGATCGAAGCACTCGAAGCCGGTTTCGCACCGCAACTGGCTTTGAAGGCAACTCATATTTCTGCCATCGAACACCTCTCAATGGATGTGCTGCTGAAGTACGCCGTCGATGCCGACGGATACGTTTACGAACCGCCGCACGAAGATGACTAAGGCGTTCTGTGTTCCGTAGCTTGACTCTCCGAGTCGAGATGTGTTTATATTTCGCAGCTTCTCTCCATGCCCGGGTAACTCTGGACTCGACTCAGAGAGTCAAGCTACCCCGGGTAACTCTGGACTCGACTCAGAGAGTCAAGCTACCCCGGGTAACTCTGGACTCGACTCAGAGAGTCAAGCT
>JAYSPO010000535.1:0-4588 GCA_043722015.1 Candidatus Kuenenia sp.
GGATTACTGGACGATACGCTGGTGGTGTGGGGTGCTGAGTTTGGCAGAACACCGATGGTCGAGAACGGCGACGGTCGCAATCACCATCCGAAGGCTTTCACGATGTGGCTGGCAGGCGGAGGAGTGCGTGGCGGACTGACGTATGGCTCAACCGACGACTTCGGCTACGCTCCGGCAGAAAATCCCGTCCACATGCACGACCTTCACGCCACGATTTTGTACGCTCTGGGGCTGGATCATGAGCGTCTGACATTCCGCCACGCAGGCCGCGATTTTCGCCTGACTGATGTCTTCGGAAACATCGTGCATGAGGTGTTGGTATAGTGGACTGTCAGTCGTGTAGTGATGTGTGCCACTGGCTTTGCCAGTGCTTCCGGCAAATGGGGAGCACTGGCAGAACCAGTGGCACACAATCCATGAATGAATGCATGACAGAGCACTATGAGTCTGTCTGAAATCTGCGATACTGCTGCTGTTCTGATTGTTGATTATCTTTTTCGGCACGACCCAGTGAACAGCAAACGCGCGATTGCTCAGTTACTGCAGCACCTCTCCGGTGTCGGGGTGACGCATGTGCCGCGTGTGGAATTTCCAAAGCCCGCGAAACCGGCACAGAACACCGCATCTGCTGCGCGCGGCGCTGCGGCAAACACGACCGCTGTGGAAGTTCCCGTAAAGGACGTCACAAAACCGGGCCGGAAGTCTTCGAAAGCAGCGGCGGCGGTTCCTGAAATGCGTCGTCCGACCAGCGGCTTGCGATCGATGGAAGAACTCAAGGTCACAGATGCTGATCGTCCGGAAGCACTGGCAGAGGTCCAGGACCTGCTGCAGCAGGAATTGACTGATTCTCAACAAAAGCACAACGCACTTTGTTCGCTGGCGGCGATCGTGGCAAAGTGTCGCCGGTGCAATGAGCTGGCAGCGACACGAAAGCAAACGGTGTTTGGTGTCGGCGATCCGAATGCACGGATTATGTTTATCGGGGAAGCGCCAGGAGCGGACGAGGACGCTCAGGGAGAGCCATTTGTCGGTGAGGCCGGTCACCTGCTCAATAAGATTGTCACGGCCTGCAAGCTGCGGCGCGAAGACATTTACATCTGCAACGTGCTGCGCTGTCGCCCGCCCGGCAATCGAAATCCGTTGCCGCAGGAAGCATCCAACTGCCGCGAGTTTCTGGACGCCCAGATCCGGATTGTGCAGCCGGAGTACATCATTTGTTGGGGTGCGGTCGCTGCTCAGAATTTGCTGAATGAAACGCGCCCGGTGGGCAAGCTTCGTCGCCAGTTCTTCACACACAACGGTGCGAAGGTGATGTGTACATATCACCCGTCGTATCTGCTCCGCAATCCTTCCGCCAAGAAGGAAGTCTGGGAAGACATGAAGTTCTTCATGCTGGATCTGGGCGTTGAACTGCAGTAGTGAGGGGTCGCGAGTTGAAGCTGTGATTTCGTGTACCTTGGACATTCATGTCCGAGAGATTCGCAAAACAACCTGCCCATGCCGCACGATTTCTGTGGCGTCTTGATTGCCGTTTCGAGAGTGTCTCCTGGTCATGCGACGGACATGAATGTCCATCCTACATAAAATCGCTCGCAGGCGAGCAGACACTGCTACAGTCTGTCCTCTGCGGCCCACAGAACTCGGCGTGCTTCATCGGCTCGCAGAAAGTGCGGACGAGGCTGGATGGCTTCGGCCTCGGAGACGGCTTCACCCGTGTGGATGGTGCGTTTCTTTGGCTGTGTGAATGCGGTGGTTGAGCTGATGAATGCCGTTGGAGTGGCTGGAGTCAATCTGGCTGTTGACTCAGTTGCGGTCGCTGTTTCAGTGGATTCGGTGTTGCGATTGAGCAGACTGCGGATGACATCACTTCGCATCAGCAATCCGCAGACAAAGCCATCCGCATCCACAACTGGGATCGCCGTATTGGCGCAGGAACGAAACAACGGCTGCACGGTTGCGACATTGGCGTCCAGTCGGACAGACTCGGCATGTCGGACGACGATGGATTGAATCGTGACGTCCTGGGCCGGATTCGAGAGTAAGGCTCGCACGATGCTGCTTTCGCAGACGACGCCGACAAGCTTGCCGCATTCATCAGTGACGGCCATCAGATCACAGTCGCTGATGATCAGCCGCTCGGCCACTTCTCTCAGGGTTGACGTTGCCGTCACGACAAGGCCGTGCCGGATTCTCATCAGATCTCGAACGGAACGCTGCTGCACAGTACACCTCCTGACGCTGTTGGGAAGAGCAAAAAACGCGGGGAGCGTTTTGGCAGCGTCAATTCACTCCTGGAGAACTCTGCCGCTGAAGTGCGACCGTTTCGTTTTGAGTGTGGAAGTTGGTTTGACCCGGATTCCGATTGAAAGGACGCTGTTTGAGACAACCAAATGTCTCCAAAAAGAATCTGCGTCGCCAATCCGTTACAGGCGTTACAAAGTCGGCGTCCTGCCCGTTTTCACAGAGGATTTTGTAACATGAAGTCATGTTGTTCCTGTCGTATCGGTTGCGATTCACGGCAACTGTAATGGCTTTCCCTGAACGCCAGCCAACTTTCGTACACCGCACAAGCACAGCGTTGGGATTGTCACAGCCGCGTTATTCAAATGGATTCAAAAACGTGGTCGTTCGCTCAAACCAAAGGATTTCTGCGTGGCCGGTCAGTTCGGACGGGACAGAAACGGTCGGCATGAGTAGCATAGACAGGGCATGGCTGTCCAGTTTGTGAATTCGTAGGGTGTGACCAGCGGAGCGCCGGCCCACCACATCGGACAAATGGTGTGCTGGCGCCAGCGCTTGTCCCACCCTGCATACAGAAGATAAGGTTCAAGGATCATGACGTCGCAATCGGTGCAGTCATCGGTATGGTTCCGTTTATTCTGGACATTGATTCTGGCCGCTTCCTCGCACCGCTTTACGCATGCAGACGAGAAGCCGCAGCCCGTGAAAGTGCCGGACGCGATTGCCGAATCGCCTGCCGACATGAAAGCGTATATCGAACCTTTGGCACATACGGCTTTCAAAATTGAGATGCTGCCAATTGCGGGTGGGAAGTTCGTAATGGGCAGCCCGGAGACCGAAGCAGATCGACACGCTGACGAAGGTCCACAGCATGAGGTTGAAGTCTCGCCCTTCTGGATGAGTAAGTGCGAGATCACATGGAACCAGTACGAAGTCTGGAGCGACCGCGTCGATTCACTGCGCCGGGCGGCCTATGGCAAGCCATCGACTCCGCGCGACAAGGTGGCCGATGCCGTGACTCGTCCGACGCCGCCTTACACGGACATGAGTTTCGGTATGGGCCGTGAAAACAATCCGGCGATCTGCATGACCCAGCATTCCGCACGAATGTACTGCGCCTGGCTGACGGCTAAGTCGGGACGCTATTATCGATTGCCGACAGAAGCGGAATGGGAATACGCCTGTCGCGGCGGGACAACGACCGCCTACTCCTTCGGTGACGACGCAACGGAAATGGATGCGTATGCCTGGTTCGACGAAAACAGCAACGGGAATTATCAGTCCGTCGGAAAGAAGAAACCAAATCCCTGGGGACTGCATGACATGCACGGCAATGTTGCGGAGTGGGTGTTGGATCAATATGTTCCCGAAGCGTATTCGCTGCAGACAGGAAAGGTCTCAACCGATCCGCTCGTCATTCCGCTCACGGAATACCCTCGCGTCGTGCGTGGCGGAGGCTGGGATGATCCGGCCAATATGCTCCGCAGCGCAGTGCGTGAAGGATCGAGCGAAGAATGGAAGCAGCAGGATCCGCAGTTGCCTCAGAGCATCTGGTACTTTACCGATGCACTGGGAGTTGGCCTGCGTGTGGTCCGACCTTTCCTGACGCCGGATGAAGAAGCCCGCGCAGCCAAATGGGACAAGACCGAACCGCCTCAGAAAGATCCGGAAGAAGTTCTGTCGAACGAATAGTGCTGCTGACTCCGGGAGTCTGTTCCGATACTCCAGGATCGTATTCGACAAACCACTACGCTTCATCGAGCAATTCTACAGCGGCGAATTTTTCGCCTTCCAACATTGACAGACTGGCTCCCCCGCCGGTGCTGACGTGTGAGACTTTGTCCGCAAAGCCCAGTTGCTGAATCGCTGCCGCGCTGTCGCCGCCCCCGATGATGCTGGTGGCGGAACTGTTGGCAATGGCTTCAGCCACGATGCGGGTTCCGGCATCAAATGGCGGCATTTCAAATACCCCCATCGGGCCGTTCCAGACAACCGTCTTTGCGTTCTTCAATTCCTGGGCATATTGATCAGCTGTGGCCGGGCCGATGTCGAAGCCTTCAAACGTATCAGGAATTTCGCCGGCTTTCACCACCACTTTGTGGCAGTCACCGTTGAAGGCGTCGCCGCAGTGAGTGTCCACTGGCAGCACGAGTTTGCTTCCGCCAATCTGAATGAGTTCCTTTGCGAGTTCGACCTTATCCAGTTCCACGCGACTCTTACCGACCTTGCCACCCTTCGCCAGCGAAAACGTGTAAGCCATCGCCCCGCCGATCAATACTTTGTCACAGATTCCCAACAGGTTCCTGATCACGTTGATCTTGTCCGAGACTTTGGCTCCGCCAAGGAT
>JAYSPO010000536.1:0-4540 GCA_043722015.1 Candidatus Kuenenia sp.
CGCTTGGTCCGGCCTACCCAAAAATCAAGCATTGACGTCGCACGAGGAAATTGGCGGCGGCGCCCTCAATTGTCGGGCAAACTGCAGCGCCCGATTCAGGTCGTTCGCATTCGGATGTTTTCGATTGATGCCACCCATCAGCCACAACGGGCCAACGGTATCCCAACCTCGGCAGCAGAATTCGGAAACAACTTCACAGCCTTGTTTGATAAGTCGCTTTCGCAGAGATGCGTGCTGAAACCATCGCAGAAACGGTAACCCGGCTGTTGAAAAAATGAATACCCGCCCTGGTGGTCGTTGCCATGAATCCGCCAGTTTGCACAGAGACGGATCGTGACGCCCGAAATAGATCCCGGAACCCAGTCCGACAAGTTCGTAATGATTCAGATCCATGTTCGTGGCTTCCTCGACCGTAAACAGGTCCGCCCCGAGTTCTGCGGATAGCGATTCGGCGAGCTTCCGCGTATTGCCGTGGTGAATAGATGCATACACGATTGCTATGGCAGAGTTCGAGGTCATTGAGAAGTCCTTTCGATGCTGCGTTGCACTCGGGAACCGATTCCCGGAGTCCAATTAGATACACGAGAGAACAAAGCTCCTGCTGAACGGCGATCGTTCAGCTCGGGTCAGCATTATACTCCACGCGGTCATAATTGAGACATTTGGCGAGCGGCATGCGTCAGCTTGCCGGTACAAAAACGAGGTACCGGAGGGCTCACGCCGCTCCGCTCGCCGGACGCATTTCTGGCCGCGCGAAGTATAGCTTCACCCTCCCAATATGGTCGGTCAGCAGACACTTCATTTTCTGTTCCGTTTGGGACAAGAAATGATGTCTGGTCGTCTATGGTGGCCGATGGCAAAGAAGCACCTCGGCACTAGTCGTTTGGCACAATATCGTTTAACCGCGTGGGTAACGCCCCGCGATTGGCGATGAAGTGCGGCCCGATGGGCACGCGGTTAAACGAAGTAACTTCTGCGTCAGTGCTTAACGAGTGTGCCTGTGTTCTATACCGCAGATAAGCTCCTGGTGGGCTTTGAAAGTGAAAGTTCCACAGGAGAACGTCTGCAAGCTATACTGAAACACCGGACTCATGATGCTCTGAAGGAGGAAGACTCGAACAGGCTTCAGCAGCAGAATCCTGCAGGAAAACAATCACAGTCGAAGCTCCTCCGGAATGCTGCCGGATTGCTGTGTGCGTTTGTCGCGATGCGCACCTCTGGAGCAGTTGTGTTTCAATGCTCCGAAGAAGTCGTTCCCGAAAGCCCTTCCGCTCCGGCGGACGAAGAACCCAGACTGCCGACCTGAAGCAGGCCGCGACGGCTGAGCCTCAAGTTGTCTTGCTGCGATCGAGCAGAGGTGTTGCGCATCGTTTTTTTTAATTCGCAGGGATTCTCAGGCCTGGTTGTTTGGGCCGTTTGCTCTGCAAACATTGAAAGTTGAATATTTCTGAGAAGATTTTGGCAACGCATCATTTTGAGGCCCACTCAATGTAGGCCGACTTCGCCGAAGTCGGTACAGCAGATTTCAGCGAAATCTGCTTACTTGTTTCGGTTGCGGGCGAAGCCCGCGCTAAGATGAACACACCCTTGATCAGGCAGCCGTCAGAGTTGGTGTAGGCGGCAGGAAAATGCATTCTGTCAACACGCCCGTGCTGTCACCGAAAGACGTTTCCGGAATTCCCATCGCCTGCAGAATACTCAGGTACAGGTTACACATGATTGTCTTATCCTGATGCCAATGTGTGCCATGTTTCAGGCCCATTCCGGAGCCACCTGCAATCAGCGTCGGCAGATTTGTGGGATTGTGAGTTGTGCTGCAGCCGCTGCCGAAGAGGACAATCGAATTGTCCAGCACGGTTCCATCAAGCTCCTTGTATTCCTGCAGGCGACCGAGAAATCCGGCGATCTGTTCGCTGAGGAACAGATCGTACTTCGCAAATTCCAGCTGGCCGTCTTTGTCACCCGCGTGCGAGAGATTGTGATGCGTTCTTGTCAGGCCCAGCTTCAACGAAAACGTGTCGCTGATGCCCATGCCGTCTTCGCGGTTGAGCATGAAGGCGACGGAGCGAGTGACATCCGCATCGAAGGCCAATGCGATCAGATCAAACATGTTGCGATAGTATTCCGCTGGCTCGCTTTCCGTCGTGACATCCAGTTTGAGATGCGAGAAATCCTGCGACTTCAGCGGTTTGTCGATCCACTTCTCAGACGCCATCAAACGCAGTTCAATCTCATTCAGCGATGTCAAATACTGATCCATTTTTTCGCGATCGGATTGTCCGAGTTGCTGGTCCAGAGCTTTGGAGTTTTCCAGCACCGCATCGACGAGCCGAATGCGTTTCTGCAGTTGATCACGTTGGGCAACTGCAGAATCCTGATTGTTGCGAAACAACCGGTCAAAGATCCGCTGAGGACTGTTTTCGGCGGGAATCGGTTTGCCTTCGAGATTATAGGAAATCGTTCCGGTCCGGGACAGAAATCCAACTCCGGCATCAATTGAGAGTACCAGCGACGGCTGCCGACAATATTGCTTCGTGTGCTGAGCAATCACCTGATCCAATGACACCGAGTTGTAAGTGCCGGGTTTCGAGTTGTGCAGTGGTGCTCCGGTGAGCCACATGTCGGAGCACACATGCGGATCAGCTTTCGTTCCTGACGGATGATGGAGTCCACCCAGAAAGCTGACATGATCCCGAAACGGGCTGAAGGGCTCCGTCGATTTGCCAAAAGTGAAGTCGCCACCCGTCGTTTTCGGAAACCAGCTCCATTCATCAATGCCGTTGGCTGGATCCGGCAGACACATCCCGTTGGCCGTATACATCGCACAGAAGCGACGAGGACGTTCCGTCGCTACGTCGCTTGCAAACAGTTGCAGTCGAGGCAGGATCAGAGTGGCTCCGGCCGCCCCGCGAAGAAACTGTCGGCGATTGATAGTTGTGATCGGCATCGTTTCGTTTCCTGTTGGCGAATCAATCTCGTTCCGGGGCTCCAGCCCTGGAACGCACTGTCCCGAGGCTCCTGCCTCGGGGATAACAGCGGAGGCAGGAGCCTCCAGGGCAGTGTGTTCCGAGGCTGGAGCCTCGGAACAAGGGGCTCATTTCTTCAAAAACAAATTACTCTGCACCACAAATCGAATCATATCCTGCATACGGTAGCCGTCCGGTTTCAACCGTTTTCCTTCTTCCTTCAGCCATTCCAGTTCATTGTAAGTCAGGCTGCGTCCGGTAGCGTAGCAGCAAAGATGCTTCAGGAAGCTGAACGCTACCTGATCGATCCGGTCATTGGCCAGATAGGTCTTGAGAGCCTTCAGGTCCGCCACTTCCGTCCCGTCCGGGAGCTTTGACCGGGTGTCCGTGGGCTGTTGTTTGAATCGACCACCCGCATCGTATTGTTCGAAGGGGACTCCCCACGGATCAATTCCGGAATGGCATTTCACGCAGCCTTCCTGATTGCGATGCCGCTCCAGCTTCTCCCGCAACGTGCGTTCTGTACCATCGTCTTTGAGTTGTGGCACATTCGGCGGCGGATCCTCCGGTGGTTCGGCAATGATTCTGCGAGCCAGCCAGGCACCTCGTTTGACCGGATTCGACTCGCGCCCATCGGACAAACCGGCCAGTATGCCCGCCTGAGACAGCATGCCGCCGAGATTAGGAGACTCGTGTCTGATCGCCACAAACTGCATTCCGCTCTCGCAGCGATCGGCGAGGTCATAGTACTTCGCCACGGTGTCATTGGCGAGCACGAAATCCGATTGCACAAGGTTGGCCACCGACAGATTCTGATCGATCAGGTATCGCAGAAACTGAACAGGTTCTTCGCGAAGCTGTGTCCGTGTGTCTCGAGTCAGCAGCGGATACCTGCCGCGATCAATTTCGAGCACATCGAACTTGTCAAGACTCAGCCACTGCGATGTAAACTCATGCAGGAACCGTTCAAAGCGAGGATCCTTCGTCAGCCTTTCTGTCTGCTCAGGCAACGCTGTATGCAGAGTGCCCGCAGTTGCGAAGTCAAGCAGTTCCTGATCCGGCGCCGTGTTCCAAAGGAAGTATGACATTTTAGAGGCAAGTTCCCACTCGTCCAGTTTCTCCGCTTCCGGGCCAGCACTGTTTTCGATCATGAACAGAAACTGTGGAGACGTCAACACGACCAACAACGCGTCCTTAATGCTCTGCTGGAAGTCGCCGCCATCTGAGTACGATTGTTCCCAGACTCTGACGATGGAAGCCGCTTCGCCGTCAGTGACCGGCCTGCGCCAGGCGCGCGTCATGAACGAACGAATGATCTCGCGAGCATAGGTCGGCTGGTCATCGCGATTTGGGGATTCGATTAAGATGCTGCGATGAGTTGCCGGTGGCCAGGTTTCATAATATGGCCCTTCGAATTCGACCGAGTGAATCTGCAGTCGTGGAATCGGGCGACCGTCGGTGTATTCGCTGCGGACCCCGATCTCACGGATACCGGCGAGATAATTGACGTTGTTGTTTTCCACCGCCGGGTACGGGAAGTCGTTGATGGCACTGGTGAAGATAAACTCTGTCGG
>JAYSPO010000537.1:0-2735 GCA_043722015.1 Candidatus Kuenenia sp.
CGAAACACACCAGTTTCTTACGCTTTCCCCAGTGGTGCGTTGCGCTCCGCTTCATGCGTACGCTGCGATGACATCGACAACCTGGTAGACCCCGAGAGGTTAAGGATGGCACATTCGTTAAACCGCGTGGGCAACGCCCCGCGTTTCAAATCTTAAATCTCAAATCTCAAATACGAAAATTCAAATAGAACAATCGCGGCCCGCTGGGCACGCGGTTAAACGAGCGCATGTCAGCGCCCGAATTTCAACCCAAACCTGCCACGTTTGGGTTGTTTGGGGGCGACGGTGTCGAAGTCCGGTTCCTCCAGAAACCCCGTCTGACGAATCGGAGCGAGCGAATTGAAGTGACGGTCACGGGCGTCGCCTTCAATTCGATCGTCGAAAGATTGCGATTCGTCTTCCGGCACTTCCTTGCCGAAAAATCGGTCATCGGGCGACCGATCGTTTTGAAGCAACGATTCATCAGACGGATCAAGTGGTTCGAATTCGGGATCCTGGAAATCATTGCGACGCCGTCTTGGTGTTCCGTCCAGCATCGTGTCGTCTAGCGGGTTTTCAGCGATTGACTGATCATCGCGCTTCCGTCCTGGTGGAATATCACCATGCACACTTCGGACGTAGTCACCCAGATCGACATGCGCGATGCGACCTCCGCCGGGCGGCGTCCAGATCCCGTCCTTGATATGGCAGTTGGGTTCGATGCCTCTGAAATTCAGTGTGAGTTCGGTCTTTTGAGGCGGAAAGCTGATTTTGACTGTATGCGGAATCACATGGTCCCCGCACTTTCGATGATTGCTCAGCTGCGCCCTCAACAGGTGCTCGCCATTGTGATCGATTAAGGAGTGTTCCCGAGCGAAGCCCCGCACGGTATCGACTTTAATGACTCGCCGCAGTGTCTGACCACTGGCGGATTCTTCGATCGACACCAGCCAGAGTTCACGCGATCCGGCGGGAGGCTTCTGGATCTGAAAATCTCGTGCATCCAGAGGCTGAATTCCCAGGATCACCATCAGCCATTCGGGGTCCAGCCGAGGAAAATTGCCGGGAACATATTCGAGCAGATGTGCGTCTTCGTGATGCCACGTCATGACAACCGGCTCACCAGGCGTGAAGTACGACCAGCAGAGTTCATCATTCGATCCGACGTCTGCCATCGCCACAAGATTTTCAGCCGTGAGGCGAAAACTGTTCGGGGCGCTGCACGACAGCACTCCGTTCAGTCTCTGCGGCAGCGGTAAACCCGGCATGCTCACATGCACTTGTGTCTCCATGCACTGCCAGCCGTGCAGTCCCTCATTCTGCGAATTCAGATAATCGACCAGTTCTTCGCAGCTTAATTTGTTCGACAGCACAGGATCGACATGATGCTCGACCGCAGACTTGCCGGACGTCAGACAGCCGACAGTTGTCGCCTGCAGGATCAGCAAACAGATGATGCGGGTTGATGTCATGCGATCCGGATCGTCAGAGAAACAGACGGGGAAAGAATACTCATCGAGCGGACGCGAACACTACGCCGCGTTGGCTCGTCCGGAATCAAACAGTTGCTGCTGCAGTCGATCGATCTGCTCTTCGTTGAGTTCTTCTTCCGGCACATCGAAGGGACCCTCGCCGCCACTGCCGACCAATCGCATTGTCGGGCGGTCGTCGAATTCAACGACTTCTTCCAGGAGCAGCCGCCGCTTCCTTAACAACATGAGCGCCAACACATATCGATACTGTTGCTGCACGATGTTTGGAGAGTCCGAAAGCTGCAGGAAGTAATCGAACAGCGAATCGGCGTCCAGCTTCGGACGACTTGTGACAGCGGACTGGGCGATCTGACTGCGCCAGTGACCAATCGCTTCGGGCGGAGGCCCTTCCCAGGCCTCGCTGCTGAAGTCCTGACGCATCAACACGCCGTCTTTTTCGATCAGAATCGACCAGCAGACATCCCCGGATCGAAACGCCTGGCCGGTTTTTGCGCAGCATTTCGCTGCGGGGCGGATATTGAAATCCATTCGTTAATCGCCTCAAATCGCGAGTCCACTCGATCGCATCACTTCCCTGGTGCGTCCGTGTTCGCTTGGTTCGGTCAAGCCGAGCATGGTAACTCACAGATTGTAATTTCGCCAAGAGCGAATCCGTGAGGGAGAATGTTGATTTAGTCGCTCGCGACCTTTCATTGGGGGTTGACAGCACCTTTGCACAGCAGAAATTCCAGTGTTTTCAGGTACGCAAAGGCCCTGCGAGCCATAAAGCAGGCTCAGCGGATTACGTCAACATGCATCGCGGTTGCTTCAACACCCGCCTTCTGCAATTGGTTTATCCGTGTTCCCGCATCATCGCCAGACTGCTTGTTTGCCGTCGAGAAGACGCAGAAAAGCAGATACGCAGCAGACGGGGAATGCCTCTTTCGAGTTTCTTCCAATCCAGCAGAAATAGTCGCTTGCACGCTTGCAATATAGGTGGGGGGGGTAATTTAGTGCGTCCAGCGAGCTTCATCAATGTTGACTCGAGAGCCGAAAAACCATTTTTGCAATTGATTGAAAGGGAAGATTATGCTTAGAGTCATCGTCATCTGTATCCCAGCCGCATTGTTTTGTCTCGTGTGCGATAGGGCACATGCGGAAGTTATCGTTTCGTTCACGACGCCAACAGTGACGAGTGTCGGAGTTCCGGCGGTTTTCGGAGCAGACATCAGCAGGGAAGTCGTCGTGCAAAACGTGCCTGGCTGGAGTCTGATTGGGCCAGTC
>JAYSPO010000538.1:0-1109 GCA_043722015.1 Candidatus Kuenenia sp.
CACAGAACAATCCCCTTGACATCTCAACCACGTACACCTTCGACAACATCGACCGACTGATCCAAGTGACACAGCCGGACCCAGATGGAGCGGGGTCACAAACGGCTCCCGTGACGAACTACACTTACAACGCCAATGGGAACCGCGTGACGGAAACGAACCCGCTGGGAAAAGTCACGACATGGACGTTCGACAAACTGAACCGCATGACGCAGATCACACAGCCGGATCCGGATGGGGCAGGTTCGCTGACTTCGCCAATCACGACGTATGTGTATGACGCGGGTAGCCGCAGGACTTCGCTGACAGATCCAGATAACAACGTGACGAGCTGGGCGTACGACGGCCTGAATCGTCTGACGACGGAGACAAATGCCCTTAGTAAAGTCGAATACTTCGGCTACAATGCGGCAGGAGACGTGACCAGCCGCACAGACCGCAACGGACGGGTGACGAATTACGTCTACGACAACCTGCATCGCCGTACCCAGGAGAAATGGATGTCGGGAAGCACGGTCCTGAATACGTTCAACTACAACTTCGACTCCGCCAGCCAGTTGAGGAGCGCCTCAGCCACCGGAACGCAGATGGCCTACACGTTCGACAACCTCGGCCGAGTCCTGACAGCGAGCAATTCGGGAACGACAAATATCCCGACAACTGTTCAGACGAACGTCTACGACGCGAACAGTCGTCGCACGCAGCAGACCGCAACGGTGGCCAGCGTCGCTGATTACAAAAACACGTGGACCTGGGACAATGCCAACCGTCAGACACAGGTGAAGCAGGAAGGCCAGACGGGCGGCATCAGCGTTGCCGCAAAACGAGTTGATTTCACATACAACACGGGAGGAATGTTTACTGGCGTCAAGCGGTACAACGATCTGGCGGGCACGCAGATTGTCGCCAACACGACATACACGTATGACCTGCTGGCTCGGTTGACCGCTCTGGATCACAAAAACGCGAGTGGAGGAAATCTTGCCAACTACACCTGGACGTTCGACAACGACCGGCGCATCAGCAACTTCACAAATATTGACGGCTATTCGAACTACACATACGACAGCAATGATCAGGTCACCGTGGTTGACCACTCGTACCAAACC
>JAYSPO010000539.1:0-5491 GCA_043722015.1 Candidatus Kuenenia sp.
AACTCAGTCTGTAACCGTAATCCCGATCGATTCGATCGTTGCATGTCCCGACTTGCGGAATGGTCGTGGCATGGGCTGAGCGTGACCTTGTTCGTCAATCGTACGGCAGCGAAACGTGTATTCACCAGCGAGCAATCCTGGCATGACTGCCGCCCAATGAGCGTTGGTGAGTCGCATTGGCCAGGACTTCGGAGCACCGGTCGCATCGAAGCCATGCGTCTGCTCCGGGATCTTGCCGTCGATCAAGGCTGCCCAGTTCTGAGGAGCCGGCAACAATTCCGCATCGACCCACGGTGCGGTGGTGAAATGAGGATCGTTCTCCGGTCGCTCGGTTGCGTTCAATTCGATCGACACCTGAACTTTCGACAGCCCGGAAATGCCAACCTGAGCATATCCCGAAACCGTGATCGCTTCACCAGCCTTGACCTCTTTGGGGATTGTGATCGTGGCGGCGAACGTCTTTAACGGGCTATCGACGTCGTTGTTCTGTTCGGCGTACGTATCATTCGCATGAGCCAGATTCGTCAGCACGACATGTGACAGCCATTTGATGGATTTGAAACCATATGCTTCCGGAACAACAACGCGCACCGGACCACCACGTTCGGAATCCAGCCACTCACCATTCAACTTATAACACAAGATCACGGGCGGCAGATCAAACGGATCTTCCAGGACTCGCCCGATCGGCAGCGAACTGCGAAACATCTGCGTGGGATCATCGTTGTGGTAGCCGTAGTAGAAAACGCGCCGCAGATCTTCACGCGGTTTCGTCAGCCAGATGATCTCGCGCAACGGGACTCCTTCCCATAATCCCATACCGAGCGGGCAACCCAGATTCAGACACGTCATGACCTTGGCAAATCGCACGGCATGTGTTTCACCGAGCTTCAGTAATGCTTCGAAATCGAGCGCCGTGCCATCGGTTTTCGTCAACGGTTTGCCAATCTTCGCCGGATTGTCAGGATCGGAGATCACTTCCAGCCGCCAGGTTTCGCGCGTCAGTCCTGCTTCGGTTTTCTTTTCGTCTGACAACGAATGCGGCAGCGGCTTACCTCGTGACACGTCGCGAAAATCTTCTGTCGGAGTAAAATACGGATCTGGCCGGACGCCGCCTTTGTCCGGCTTAACGTGTTTCTTCGGCGCGGCCTGGGGCGACTCATCCGCCACGGCATTTACCGCGAGTTGCGATGCCGCAAGTCCCAACACACCTGCCCGTAGAAAGTACCGACGAGTGATTTCAGAATGCTCGGAGAGAAAATCGGGGTGATCCATAACTAGCCCTCGATGCGGTTCGGGTGGAGATTAGGCTGCAAGGTCGTCAGTCGTCGCTGGTGATTATGGTCGAATCGCAATGCCGACGACAGCGTGTTCATGGTCATGGCTGGCGGCACTCTGGAATGCACGATAACTTATGTCGCCGCGGCTGAGGATGGCACATTTGTTTAACCGTGTGGGCAACGCCCCGCGCTTCGTATTTCATATTTCAAATTTCAAATATGAAATTTCAAATAGAACAATCGCGGCCCGCTGGGCACGCGGTTAAACGATTTAATGCTACCTCGTGCTGTATCACCGGAATTTCGCAACCGTAAACCGATGGCCCGGGGAGCAATTCGCTGTCTCTTTCCTCATGCTTGGAAAAGGGGTCAGGAACCAATAGCCAAATGGCCCGAAGGGTGCTGCGCACTATTGGTTCCAGACCCCTTTTCCAAGCCCGAAGCCTGATCCATCACTCCGAAAAGAATCCACATGCAGCGAATACCAGAACCGGAACTCATGATCGACGACGCACAATGTCAGGCATATGCTTCGGCAGATTTTAGCAGATCCAATCAGTCGTTTGTCGATATCGTTCGGAAACTGATTTCGGCGACTGCGACGAAAATTCTGGACCTGGGATGCGGGCCGGGCGATGTGATGATCCGCCTGGCACGAGCCTGTCCATCGCTGAACATCACCGCAGTCGATGGTTCACCGGCCATGATTCAACTGGCACAGACGGCGATCGAAGAATGCGGTCTGTCGATGACAATCAGCGCCGTGCAGGGCTATGTGCCGGGACTGCCATTGCCAGTCGGCCATTTCGATGCCGTACTGTCCAAAGACTTCCTGCATCATCTGCCGGACCCGATGGCGCTGTGGTCCGAAATTCGGCGACTCATCAAGCCGGGCGGCTTCATCTGCGTGATGGATCTGCGTCGTCCGAATTCCCCTCAAGCCGCGCAAAAAATCGTTGATGTGGTCACCGCTGAGGAAGCAGAAGTTCTAAAAATCGACTTCTACAATTCGCTGCTCGCCGCGTTTACGCTGGAGGAAATCCGCGAGCAGTTGAAGGCCGCCTCACTGAATCTGGACGTGACATTGTCGGGCGACCGTCACATGCTGATCAAGGGGTATGCGTCTTAGCCACGGAATTGTTGACGGGGGCATCACTGTGATTTCCGTACCTTGGACATTCTTGTCCGAGACTTCACCAAACAGCTTGCCCAATGGCAATGCATTCCCGTGACACAACAATCATTGTTTCTATGACAATTCATGGCTAAGCGACGGACATGAATGTCCATCCTACAAATCTCGAAAACTTTTCCGAACAGGCGTGAGAAACCAGGAACACAAGGTACTCAACAGCCAAAGGAATCGTCCATGTCTCCTCTTGAAACCCGACAAAGCCTGATCATCAGGCTGAAAAGCGAGCAAAACGAACTCGCCTGGCGGGATTTCGTCTGTACCTATGAAGGGTTTCTGAACCAGTTGGCTCGGCGACAGGGCGTTCCCGAACGGCATGTGCCGGATATCACGCAACAAATCCTGCTGACGATCGCACGGTCGATCGACGGCTGGAAAGATGACGGCAATGCAGCCTCGTTCCGACGCTGGTTGAGCACCGTGTCGCGGAACGTGGTGATTCGGTTTATGTCGCGAGAACGGAAGCAGGCGGGCGGAATTGGCGGAAGTGATCTTTTGGCTCAACTGCAGAACGTGGAAAACAAACCGGACGAACAACACGTGCGTCGGTATCAGCATGAACTCATCGTCTGGGCCGCTGAACAGGTGCGTCACGAATTTCTGGAGACCAGCTGGCGGGCCTTCTGGGCCACGGTGATTGAAGAACGGCCCGTCGACGATGTCGCTTCGGAACTCGGCGTCTCTCCTGGCAGCATCTATATGTCACGCAGCCGCATCATGGCCAGGATCAAAAAGAAAGTCGCCGAGGTGGAAAATGACCAAAACGGAAAATGACCAATGTCCAGATCCGAATGACCAATTGATTTCAAATCTCAAATCTCAAATCCGAAATCCTATGACTCCGATTTCCGTAAAATGCAATGCCACACTGCTGCAGCGATCGCTGAACGATCAGCTGACAGAACAGCAGGAAGAGCAGTTGGCTGCCCATCTCAGCGAGTGCGATGCCTGTCGGCGTCAGCTGGAAGCTTTGGCCAGTGAAGCAGCAGGCTGGACTCATGTTGGCAGAGTTCTACGCGACGAAACCAGCGGCGAACATGCAGCCGCATCGCATGTCGGGTTTACGCTCATCCCTCAGACGCCGATTTCCGGGGCAGACGCTGATGTTGAATTCACCGATGGCTCAAGACTCAAACCCAGCGACTTCATCGTCGATTTTCTGCAGCCTTCACTGAACAAAGAATCGCTCGGACGACTCGGCAATATCGAGATCCGTCAATTCATCGGCCAGGGAGCCCATGGAATGGTGCTCAAGGGATTTCAGGATGAACTGCATCGTCTGGTCGCCGTCAAAGTCATGGCCCCGCATCTGGCGTCGGTCGTGGCCGCAAGAAAGCGGTTTGCTCGTGAAGCGCGAGCGACGGCCGCGATCGTGCATCCGAACGTGATGCCGATTCTGCACGTGGATTCCAGCGGGCAGCTGCCATTTCTGGTGATGCCGTATGTGGACTGCGAATCACTGCAGGACCGACTCGATCGAGAAGGCTCATTACCGATCCTGGATGTGCTGCGAATCAGTCTGCAGGTCGCACGAGGACTCGCGGCTGCCCATGCGCAGGGACTTGTCCATCGCGACGTGAAGCCCGCCAACATTCTTCTGGAACCCGGTGTTGAACGAGTCATGCTCACGGATTTCGGTCTGGCTCGGGCTGTCGATGACGCCACGCTGACTCGCAGCGGCCTGATCGCGGGCACACCGCATTACATGTCGCCCGAACAAGCTCGCGGCGACGCCATCGACACGCGGAGCGACATGTTCAGCCTTGGCAGCGTGTTGTACGCGATGTCCACCGGCCGACCGCCTTTTCGAGCAGAATCCACGTACGGTATTTTGCGTCGAGTCACCGATGATCAGCCGCGCCCGATGCGAGAACTGAATCCTGAAGTCCCGGTCTGGTTCGATGCCGTCGTGATGAAACTATTGACCAAGTCAGCGGCCGACCGGTTCGCGTCTGTGGAACAGATCGCGCAGATCCTGGAAGAATGTCTCGCCCATGTGCAGCAGCCGGATGTTTTTCGTTTGCCGCAGATTGTGCAGGACCTGCGCCCGAAAAAAGACGTGCAGCGGTTCAAAATTGTCTGGTACATACGAGCCATTGTGGTCCTTGGTTTAGTGGCTGCCGCAGTTGTGATGCTTGTCAAGCCGCCTCCGCAGGAATCGAAGATTTCCGATCAAGTACCAACGGAAGTCCCTGGACCGATGAATCCCGAGGTTGCAATCCCCTGGGACG
Organism: Candidatus Kuenenia sp.; assembly: GCA_043722015.1. Classification (GTDB taxonomy): domain Bacteria; phylum Planctomycetota; class Planctomycetia; order Planctomycetales; family Planctomycetaceae; genus SXXK01. The sequence continues at coordinate 4,704 of JAYSPO010000539.1, forward strand.
ACGGTGTTGATCATGACCTTGAACAACTCAGCAACGAAGTTGAAACACTGTATGAGGAAACAAAGTAGCCATCACGCTCCGCCGTGATGAGCCTTCAATCTGGCCCGTGACTAAACCACCCCAATCTACCCGACAGCCCACATCACCGATGTCGTCCCGAAACCACCCCGAATCATCAGCCATGTGTAAGAACAAGGCTTCGTCTCGGCGGAGCGAGACGGCTACATTAGTCAAATCCACCACTCATCAGGAGAACCCGAAATGAACACTCACCTCATCAAACCAATTCTCGCTGTCACCTGGCTGCTCCTTGCAACAAGCTCGCTTCAGGCATGGCAAGGCGGCGGAACTGCTGGCGGCAATACGACCGAAGACCCTGCGAAGGCTCTACTGGACACTGCACTGCCAGTTTCACCGGATGAGCCGGGCGTTCTTAACAAACAGGTTCACATGGATCGAGTCGCAGAAAGCGAGTCGATCATCATTACCTGGTCGGAAAACAACGACGAACTTCGCGGCTACAGCAGCTCACGTGCCGGATGGGAAACGCTCAGAATCGAAAAGCAAAACGCTATCGTCCCTATTGTCAGATCGAATGTGGCGGCCATTCGCATTGGTCAGTCGATCGCAGCCTTCAGTGGGATCAACAGCTGGTGGGATGTCATCCAATTGAGCAATGATTCTGTCGCACTGCCGAATGTTTCGAATGATCTTGTTCAGATTGAAGACAATGGCCACATTTACACGTTCTCTGCCGCGATGAGCCGATGGACTTCCCCCACAGATTC
>JAYSPO010000540.1:0-7177 GCA_043722015.1 Candidatus Kuenenia sp.
CATCCCGGCACTGGCAGCAGCTGTTCAACCAGCGCATGTGATTGTGAGTTCCCGCAACGACCGCAGCCGTAATCACCTGGCCCGGGTGTTTGGCTCTGCTTCTGTCACGCACACCAGTACCGATGGCTGCGTCACGGTTCATGTGTCGCCAGACGGTCGGCTGGACGTCGAGAGTTTTCGTTCGAAGAAGCAGGATTGAAGCACATAGGGCTTCGAAAACCGAAATTCGAAAAGCTACATCGCAGTCACGGCAAATCGCCTTTTACGGAATCACCACGTTGACCCTTGAGAATCTCAGTCGGCGGAGCGACTGAGCTACGTAGGCGACGTCGCTCCGCCGACTCGCACTCCTCTTCACGCTTGTGCGAAAACAACGCCACACCACGGTCATCCTGTCTTCGGAGTTCAAATTTCAAATTTCAAATTTTGCCCCTACTCCGCCAGCGTCCTGCACATAGTCTCCAGATGCGCCGACAGATTATCCCATGGCATGGGCCGCGGTATTGAGTTGCCGCTGATGATCAGCAGCGGCGGCTGTGTTTTCGTAGATCATTTCATCAAAGAAGACACCGTGGACACGAGGATACATTCGCCGCCAGGCGACCAGTGCCAGCATGCCGACGAATAGAATCGACCGTTTCCTATACACCGTTTCAATTCGCATTCTGAAGTTCCTTAAATCGCTGAAGCACCGTTTGGAAAACGACTGTCTGCTTGGTCGCTCAACGCAATCAAACCGCGAATGGACGCGAATTTACGCGAATAGTCGCAGGAGTCACAAGTCAGTGCGATTCGGAGCGTTGCTTGATGCCTTGCGATTAGTCCCGACGGGACGGCATGTTGTAGCCACGGGCGCGAGCCCGTGGACTTGAGGACAAGATCACCGTCAGTCCCGAAGGGACGACAGGAATCGCTCAGCACAGACACCTGCCGTCCCTTCGGGACTCAAAAACATTTCTTTGGCACGATTCCACGGGCTCGCGCCCGTGGCTACAGCCTGTCGCCACTCCGTGGCTGAAACACAAACATGACTCACACGGCTCGTTCCAGAAAACTTTACTGTCATCTCACACGACCACCAATGAGCGGATGCACCCTTTACAGCTGATCCTCACCAGGCAAATCGCACAATGACGGGAAGGACGTCATGTGTCGAGCCTGAACAATGCCAAGTTGCAGAATTTGAAAACGGAAGCCCAGGGCGTCCGACATGAATTGACGACGCGGAACGTTTCGTCGAAGATGACTCACAGATTCAGATCGCTTACACGGCACCGTTTGAGGAAGGATTCCACGTGAGTTGGGGACAGCAATGGGCACCTTATGTGTCCGTCGGGGAAAAACTCAACAAGGCAGTTCGACATGCAGCGCAACTTGCCAAAAAACAGAAGCGTGAACGAGAACCGGTGTCGATCCAGGGCCGTGCGATCGCAAAGACCTTCTGGGGCAAGGCCTGGTGCGATAACCTGACGGCGTATCAGGACTATTCCAATCGCCTGCCGCGCGGTGCGACTTATGTGCGCAACGGCTCCGTCGTGGATCTGATCATCAAGCCCAAAAGGATCGAGGCCATTGTCGCCGGGTCAGCGCCGTATACGGTCAAGATCGAAATCACGGAACTCGACAAACATCGCTGGAAGGCCATTCGATCGGAATGCAGTGAATCGATTGATTCGCTGCTGGATTTGCTTTCCGGCAGGTTATCCGACGGAGTCATGAAACAGCTGACCGATCAGAAGACGGGACTTTTCCCGTCCCCGCGCGAAATTCGGATGTCGTGCAGTTGCCCGGATTCCTCGTCGTGCTGCAAGCATCTGGCGGCGGTGATGTACGGTGTTGGTGCCCGACTCGACAATCAGCCGGAATTGCTGTTTCTGCTCCGCGGCGTGGATCATCAGGAACTGGTCTCCCAGGCGATCGCTGCCGGTAATCTGGACCGTGAACTCAGCCGTGGCAGCGGCAGCGGCGGACTGGGCTCACAGGATCTGGGAGCGATCTTCGGGATTGAATTGGAGAACAGCGTCGTTGAACCGGCAAAGCCGGAGAAAAAGAAACGAACATCGAAGAAAGTCATTGCGGCGACGGCGGCTGTTGCTGTGACGCCGCCGAAGGCCAAAGTCGGAAAGGCGAAAGCAAAACCAAATGTGTCTCAGGCAGTCGTGGACGTACTTGCGAAGAAAATTGCCACGAGCGCTGCCAAAAGAACGACCGTGGTAAAGAAGACGGATGCGACGAGGAAGGTCGATGTGCCGACCGAGGTGGCAATATCGTCGATCGCGAAAGGTGGCCTTGCAAAAGCAAAAGCTGCGTCAAAAAAGAGTGGCGACAAAGCCTTGACCAAATCGGCAAAGAAGAAAACAGGAGCAGCCAAGGCAGGGACAAAACGTCCCGGACGTTCGTAGACGCAGGACGTTCTTGTACCGGAGGGCTGATGCCGCTCCGCTCGCCAGAATTGCCCGACGGACATGAACTGCATACTCATAGATTTCCCAGCGCGGCCCTTCAGGCCGCAACCAAATATGAATTTTTTACAACGATCCGCCGCCGGGCTAAGATGTATCGTCTGGCCTCAACATTATGGGCAAAAAAATGTTGGGCAAAAAAATGGCTGCATTTTTTTGCCCATGCATTTTTTTGCCCCGAACATTTTCGCTTCTAAAACGTCGCATTGACGGTGGCGGACGCGCGAATTCCGCAGCTTAGCTTTGCAGCGGGCCGTTGTTTTTTAAACCACGGAGGGCCCAGCGCGGCCCCTCAGGCCGCAACCAAAATTATTTTTTACCACGGAGAGCACGGAGTACCAAAGGCTCGATGGCGGGGCAATCAGATAGGATTCTCGATTTCATTCTGACCGTATTCTTTCTGCGATTCCGTCCAAGATCTCCGTGCCCTCCGTGGTGAAAATGCGATTTATTTTTTGCCTCTCGCGGTCCCTGAGCCTCGTTGCGGACTGTAACCGAATTTCTTTGTGCCACGCGAAGATTCTGATCGTTAGTAGTACGAAACATGCCTGAGAATTCCAGCCCGATTGTTTGCTCTTTCGAAAGCCGTCGTGCGGACGACATGTGCTCTCTGATTGAACGACACGGTGGACAGCCGCTGTCTGCACCATCGATGCGGGAGATACCGATTGAGGACAATCCCGTCGCGATTCAGTTTGTCCACGATGTGATTGCCGGAAAGTTTCCGGTCGTGATTTTGCTCACCGGCGGCGGAACGGAAGCCCTGTTCGAAGTCGCTCGGTCACAAGGCCTGTATGACGAGCTCATCGAGGCATTCGGGCAATCGTCGCTCATCATTCGCGGCCCGAAGCCTGCGGCTGTGCTGAGTAAAGTGGGGCTGAAGTACGCAGTCCGCGCGCCGGAACCGAACACCTGGCGTGAACTTGTGACGGCGATTGATGAATCCGGAATCGCGATGCATGGTCAAGCAGTCGCCGTGCAGGAATACGGACTGCCAAACGCACGGCTTTACGCGGAACTGCAGACACGCGGGGCGATCGTGACGCCGGTGCCAGTTTACCGCTGGGCGCTGCCGGAAGACATCGCTCCGCTGGAAACCGCTTTGCGCGAAACCGCTGCAGGCCGCGTCGATATCCTGCTCTTCACCAGCGCCAATCAGGTGACCAACGTGCTGACGGTCGCAGAGCAGTGTGGTAAGCTGGCAGAGATCCGTGCGGCGCTGGAAAATCGAACTCAGGTTGCTTCCATCGGCCCGACGTGTACGGAAGCGCTCACCGAAAACGGTTTCCCCGTCCACTTTGAAGCGTCACCACCCAAAATGGGACAACTCGTCCGCGGCGCGATTGAGGCATGGCGGAGCCAGCGCACGTAGAACGTCGAGTTCAGCATTCTCAATGCGCGGCTACAACAAAACATTTCAAACAAACCCGCGCGGAGTATACATTCGCCGCCACCCCTGCCTTTCTTCCGAGTCGATGACCAAGTGGCGATGTTCAGCAATCGCTGATAGTCTTGTTTTCTGAGAAAATTTTTCGCCCCCTGAGCCCGACATCTTTAGTCTTCTCCCTTGGTAACGCAATCCGACTTCTTTGTGCCGCGCATTTTAGGATGCAGTCGTCTTTCCAATCGCAGCTTTTTGACCGCGGATGTCGCGGATGGCACGGATGAGTCACAGTGTGTTGATCTGCGAAATCTGCGAAATCCGCGGTCAAGATCTCTTTCATCCTCAACCCCGTCCTCTCCGAACAGAGCAAAGTCCTTGCATAGGCCGAACGCGATGTCCAGTTCGAACAGAAGGAAAAGGAATAACAGCAACTCTCTTCGTGAATTGACACCAAACCTGCGCCCAATATCACCGACAGTTTCGCCGCTCCGGTGTGTCGGACCGGAGTGGTGAAGCGAACGCCAGATTCTCGCGTCGGTCGTGACCGCCCAAGCAGTTAATACAGGTCCGTTTGTCAGGGCAAAGATGAGACTGATGCCAGCTGGAAGAGTAATTGAAACTGACTCAGGTCGGTTAGACCTGAGTGAGTTACGATGTCGGAATATCTGCCTCCAGATTTCTCAAATCAACTGGATTTTTGTGATCGCGGGCATGCCCAGGAAATGTGAGCTGATCGACATCAAGGTGACTACATCATCGGGACTTGTCGGGGTTGGGGGTAAGGTTTCTGCTGATCACCCGGAGGATTGGGGGATTGCGGCAAAGCGATGACTCCATTTGCGGCGTAGTAAGGCTCCTTGACCAGCGTTCCGTTGCAGTTGGCTGATAAGGGTGACACATCGGGATTGACGCCTTCGTCTTCGACCGCGAAACTGGGGCAAAGTTCTACCGCAGTTTCTCGGTCGAATATCTGTTCGCCGACGAAGATAAAAACGCACAAGGAGGTGTGGTCGTGCGAATATTTGCAGCAGTGCTGTGTTACTGGGCGTGCTCAACACCCGGAATTGCAGGCGGTCTCATCTGTCAACCCGCGATAGAGCATGAGCGGTCACGTTTTGACATGACCAGCATAACCGCCGCGAACGGGCGACAGATTTCAAATGATGCGGGCTCAATTCAGATTTCTGCCATGGAGGCCGTAGAGCATCAAGGTTTTCGTTATCGATGGCTTAGAACTGAACTGGTCGGCATGCACGGCGGTCGTGAGGTGTCACGCATTGAGAGTTTTCTCGCTCGCGAAGGAGATTTTCGGCTTGACGGGGATCCAATGAGCAGCGTTCTCGAGATGAGGCTTTCCCCGGAGCGACGGTACGTGTTTACAGACGGAGATTCTTCGACTCCCAGAAGACTAAAACTTATCGACCAGTCTGGTCTGCGCACCTATTTTCACAAAACGCCACCGAGTTCGGAGTCGCTGGGTTCGAAGATATTGACGGTTACGGACGGTAGAACGTTGAGTTGCGACGGGTACAGGTATAGCCTCAATGATTCTGATGGTACGAGCCGCTCTGGCAAGAAGGTGAACACCGTGTACGAAGTCTGGACGAATTCATCTGTACCGTTCGGGGTTGTGAGTTTCTGTTTTGAACGAACGGTTTTCGTCAACGACATTGACGGCAGACCATCGAAACTTTTTGCCACTGTGATCACCCAAAAGTGCACACTCGTCGAATATTCTGGCACCACGAAGTGACGCGTAGACGCAGAGTCAGAGATCAATTGAACATCATCTAAGAAGCGTTACACCGGAGTGGCGGCCGGTGAACGCCATCGTATGAACTTGCCAACAGCCCACGTACCCACGCGAATCCCGAACGCGTCAAACGCTCGCCCATCCTGCCCCATGCAGTCGGATCAACCAACTCCAGAGGATCGATGAATGACGAAGAATCGCAAGACACGAGACGGCTGGTGGTTTCAATATCGCTTGACCACGATATGTTGGCTCATTCTGGTGGTCGCATGCTTTTTCATTGGTTTGCGTTGGGGCGTCATCGACTCACGACAGTCGGGCCGGCAAAGCACTAGCAAAGTGAAAGTCAATGACATGCTACACGTCGTTTTCAAAGGAGAAACTGCCAAGCCGCCAATGGCGGCACCCGAAGAACAAGTCATGCCTAGCGGGAACACGCAACGCAAGTTCACTGTCGCGGTTGTTGACCTTCGTCCAGATGGTGGTCTGGTTCTCCAAGGCGCGGGGACAACGCTACTGGGCAACAACAACGTCCAGTACGAGTTTTCAGGCGTTACGCAACTCGAGAATATTCGACCGGACAATACCGTCCTTAGCGAACACGTTGCGGACTTGCGATTGACAACACGGAGTCACGAGCGGAAGTAGTTGGCAAATACATCGTTGCAATTGACGTGCTACCCGTGCGATTTTACCGCCGTCTATGAAAATGGAAAAGCGTTCGATTTTTCGAGCGGTAAGCGGGTCGCTCGCACGTGGCTGCACTGAGGAATCGCAAAAGAATCGAAATCGGAAATCGGCGGAAATCGGAAAAGTGGTCTGCCACTTAGCGGAATCAATCGCGGTCACTCTGCGGCTAAGGCCACCCGGAGTTTATCGATTGGCCATTAGCCTATCACCGGGATTTTCACCGCCACGATTATGCCGGTCGGGAACGAGGCCGTCATCGAGTCATCGGCAGCCGTTTAATGCCTAAACTGCTCTGCCGACTTCCAGGACGGTGAGCTTTCGAGGGCTCAGACTGTCCCGTGTCCTCAGTTTGATCACAAACGATCCGAGGCGACACTGCGAGCATGATGGCATTCGGATCACGAGGCAGCTCCCGTCCAACTCACTCATGAGGGCGTGTCCTGAGTCAGATTTGTGGCAACGATCGACGGTTCAGTCCGACCCGTCGGACCCAGCGACGAGATATGCGAACCAGCTTTGGTGAGACCGACCGACGCGACTTGGCGTCTCTCCGTTCGCTGCTCCGGTCACATCGAACGAAGCAGGCAAATGTCGTTCACTATTTGTCGTGCCTTCGGAGCGAACGCACAGTGCGTCGAGAGTGGAAATACTCTCGTCCTCGGCTGCTCGCCGTGGTGTCGTTCCGCTCTGCGGTCGAGCAGGCCGTTGGTCCGGAGTGGTGCGGGCGAGCGTCGCGGGCTCGGCGATAGTCGGCGACGCTCTGTCCATGATGTGTGGCAGGCTTTACGACTGTCCCAGATTCAACTATGCGACCCCATCCAGCTCGCCTGGATGGTGAAGTAGATGGAGAGCTAGCCGTGCAACATCCCACGACCCCACCCATTCTTT
>JAYSPO010000541.1:0-7358 GCA_043722015.1 Candidatus Kuenenia sp.
TCGACGTGGAAGTCGCCTTCTTTTTCCCGTGGGCATCTGTTTACGGAAGCACCATGCAGTTGGCAGATACGCAGTTGTCCGATGCCGCTCGTACAGAACTCAGCGCTCGGCTGTTGAGCATTGATCCTGCAACCATCAGTCCTGCTCAGGTGATTGACGCTCAGACTGCGCTGCAACTGGGGTGGGTCGGGATGGCGGATATTCTGGTCTTCTTCAGTGTGTTGCTGGTTGGATTTGCTTACGTCTGGAAACGTGGCGATCTTGACTGGATTCGCGCACTGTCAAAAAAATCGGCTCAGGCTGCCGATCAGACTGTAGCGTAGAGCCGTGGTTGATTGACTTTTTGATTTTCACGATGTTGTTCAGGAATTTGGAAGACACCTTCATGGATATTCAGGGCATCCATTCGATTGTTCTGGAGAAATTCGGAGCAAGCGCCGTCGGTAGCGCAACGCATCCAGCGATCGATCCGTGGATTCTGGTGGACGCATCGTCCATTGTGGAAGTCGCCAGGTTTCTGCGTGATGACGTACGCCTGTTATTCAATCATCTGAACGATTTATGCGGTTGTGACTACCTGGAAACAGACCCGAAGAAGGTCGCTAAGTTCGGTCACGAACCTCATGTGGAAGTCGTGTATCAGCTCAGCAGCCTGAAGTTGCGGCATCAGCTAAAGCTCAAAGTCGCGGTGCCTCGCTGGAAGAATGACGTGCCAGGTGAGCTGCCGGTGGTGCCTTCCGTTAGTTCTCTGTGGGGGATTGCCAACTGGCATGAACGGGAAGCTTACGATCTGGTTGGCATTCACTTTGAAGGTCATCCGAATCTGCGTCGTATTTTGTGTCCGGAAGACTGGGTCGGGCATCCATTGCGAAAAGACTATGCCTTCCCGCTTGAGTATCACGGTGTTCGAGGTCGGTAGGTGAAGTTGCGTTGAGTTGGGCGGCAAGCGCCGACCCGGAGCAGTTCGGTCATGAGTATGCAAATTGAAGATCCGCGTGTTGTCGAATTTGACGTTCAGACGGACGAAATGCTGGTCAACATGGGCCCGCAGCACCCCAGTACGCATGGCGTGTTGCGTTTGCTGCTGCGAACCGATGGCGAAATTGTGCACGAGTGTACGCCGCATATCGGCTACCTGCATCGCTCCGCCGAGAAGATTGGCGAAAACCTGTCGCCGCCCCAGTACATTCCATACACCGATCGTATGGACTATCTCGCCGGGATGAACATGAATCTGGGTTTTTCACTGGCCATCGAAAAACTGATCGGTATGAAAGTCCCTGAGAAGGGCGTCCATCTGCGAGTCCTGATTGCCGAACTGGGTCGCATCGCCAGCCACCTTGTCGGCATGGGAACCTATGGCTTGGACCTTGGAACTTTCAGTCCCTTCCTCTACGCATTTCGTGAGCGCGAAATTATTCTGGATCTGTTTGAAGAAGCCTGTGGAGCACGGCTGACATACAGTTACCTGACGGTCGGTGGTGCGACGCATGATCTGCCGGACGAAATTGAAATTCCGGAAGGGCTGGCGTCGCTGACTGGACGCAAGCAGGGCGAACGTTTTCCGTTTACTGACGTGATTGAGATGTTTCTGCAGTGGCTGGAACCACGGATCAAGGAATATCACACGCTGCTGACGCGGAATATGATCTTCATCAAACGAACCGCCGGACAGGGTGTACTGACGCCGGAAATGGCTGTCAGTTACGGATGTACAGGGCCGGTACTGCGGGGCAGCGGCGTCAACTTTGACTTGCGACGAGACGGCGAGGCAATCTACACAAACATGTACAAGAGCTACGACTTCGACGTCATCGCAGCTCCGTTTAAAGATGCACCTCGCGAAGTGGTACTTGGCGATAACTGGTGCCGCTTCTACGTGCGGATGCTGGAAGTCGTGCAGGCGATTCGACTCGTACGTCAGGCCATACCAAAATACAAAGCCGCCACCGGTAGTTTTCGTGAAGTGTTTAAACTGAACAGCAAGCTACCGAAAGATGAGGTCTACCTCGAAACCGAAGCCCCTCGCGGTCAGATGGGCTTTTACGTGGTCGGAAACGGCGAAGGCAATCCGCTCCGCGTCCGCGCCAAGAGCAGCTGCTTCTGTAACGTGGCAATCACGGACCAGATCTGCCAGGGTGTACCGCTCGCCGACATCCCGGCGATCGTTGGATCGCTGGATATCGTGATGGGTGAGATCGATCGGTAGGTATGACTCGGGGATGACTCAGGCTGCGTGCTTCGCTTGGCGGCTTTCATGTTGGTAGTACAGCCTTTAGGCGGTATCGCGGCTGGAGTGGCCACTCATTTCCGCCTGAAGCCGGGACTACGATCGGGACTGCCCATTCAACGAAGGGCTAATCGGCTGGTGGCTGGCTGCTCGCTGCTTGAATCGCCGTAAAGAGTTTCCCGCTGGAGTCCAGGCTCTAACCTGTTTGACGCGGGAGGGGCAGGCTAAAGCTCGGACTCCGGCGAAAACACCAGGAATAATCGCATCTTTGTGGCAACTGCGAGATGCCCGTTCCCAGAAATGCGTGTCAAACCGTATGATTCCGGAGCTCCACGATTGTGCGGGCTCGCGTCGCTACGATTTGTATCAACCATTCCACAACATGAATTCGCATGACTTCCAACCGACCTGACATCAGAAACCTGCTTGAAGAGCGCATCCTGATCATCGACGGCTCGATGGGAGCCCTGATCATGTCGAATAACCCGGACGAAGCCGGATATCGAGGCGAGCGATTCAGGGATCACACCGTCGATATCAGAAACGCCACTGACCTGCTTGTCCTGACTCAGCCAGAGCTGATCTCGGGCATCCATCAGCAGTATCTGGACGCCGGCGCGGACATCATCGAAACGGACACGTTCAACGCGAACATCGTGTCGATGGAAGAATTTCAGTTGTCGCACCTGACGTATGAAATCAATAAAGTCGGGTCTGAGTTGGCTCGTACGGTAGCCGACAAGAAGACAGCGCGCGATCCAAACAAGCCCCGGTACGTCGCCGGAAGTATCGGGCCCACGAAGGTCCAGCTGTCGATGAATGCCGACAAGCCGGGCAGCCGACCGTTTCAGTTTGATCAGATGGTCGAATCCTACGCCGAACAGATTCGAGGACTCATGGACGGCGGCTGCGATCTGCTGCTGCCCGAAACAAGCTTCGACACGCTGAACATGAAAGCGTGCCTGTTTGCCATCGGCAAAGTCTTCGAAGAGAAAGGCCGCGAGATTCCCGTGATGATCTCCGGCACCGTGTTCACCGGAGGAGTGACGCTGCTGGGCCAGTCCGTTGAAGCCTTTTATGCAGCGATCGAACATTTCCCCGCACTCAGCGTCGGGTTCAACTGCGCGCTGGGGCCGAAGCAGATCAAACCGTACCTTGAGACGCTTTCGAACATGGCCACAACGTATGTCAGCTGCTACCCGAATGCCGGCATGCCGGACGGAATGGGTGGCTTCGACACGAACGCAGCTGACTTCGCTGAGATCGTGCGATCGCTGGCGAAATCCGGATTACTGAACATTGTCGGAGGCTGTTGCGGTACAACACCCGCATACATCCGCGCCGTGGCGGAGGCCGTGAAGGGAATCAAGCCGCGAAAGATACCGCAGGGCAACGGTTGGTCAACGTATTCTGGATTCGACTATCTGGCTCTGCGTCCGGAATCGAATTTTATGAACGTCGGCGAACGCACGAACGTCGCCGGTTCACGCAAGTTCCTGCGGCTGGTTCGCGAAGACAAGTTTGACGAAGCCGTCAGCATCGCGCGCGATCAGGTCGAAGGCGGCGCGCAGGTCATTGACGTCAATATGGACGAAGGTCTGCTGGACGGACCGCGCTGCATGGAGAAGTTCCTGTGGCTGCTGCACGATGACAACATCCGCGTGCCGATCATGATCGACAGCTCCGACTGGAAGGTCCTTGAAGCAGGCTTGAAGTGCGTTCACGGTAAAAGCATCGTCAACAGTATCAGCCTGAAAGAAGGCGAGGCCGAATTTCTGCGCCGCGCGAAACTGGTTCGTCGCTATGGAGCGGCCGTGATCGTGATGGCGTTCGACGAAACCGGTCAGGCCGCCACCTGCGAAGAGAAAGTGCGGATCTGTAAGCGCGCGTACAAACTGCTGACGGAGAACATTGGCTTCCCGCCGACCGACATCATCTTCGACGCCAACATTCTGACCGTCGGCACGGGCATGGAGGAACATGCGAACTATGCGGTTGAATTCATCGAGGCCGTGCGTCGGATCAAGAAGGAATGCCCCGGTGCAAAAACATCAGGCGGCGTGAGCAACGTGTCGTTCTCCTTCCGTGGCAACGATGTCGTGCGCGAAGCGATGAACGCGGCGTTCCTGTATCACGCGATTCAGGCCGGGCTCGACATGGGCATCGTCAACCCGCAGCAACTGGAAGTTTACGATGAGATCGACAAAGAACTGCTGATCTACATCGAAGATGTGTTGCTGAATCGTCGGCCCGACGCGACGGAACGGATGGTTGACTACTCCGAGAGAGTCAAAGCCAAAGCCAGTGGCAAAGAGAAAGTCGAAGAATGGCGTGGGGGAACCGTGGAACAGCGTCTGCAGCATGCTCTGCTGAAGGGGATCACAGATTACATCGACGGCGATTCCGAGGAAGCTCGTCTGAAATATGGCCGACCGCTGGACATCATTCAGGGGCCGCTGATGGACGGCATGAATGTTGTCGGCGAACTGTTCGGTGCCGGCAAGATGTTTCTGCCGCAGGTGGTCAAATCCGCGCGAGTGATGAAAAAATCCGTCGCGTGGCTTGAACCATTCATGGAGGCGGAGAAAGCCGCAAAGATCAGCGGCCAGTTGCAGCAGTTCACTGATGCTGGACTATTCACGGGGACTCGCGCAGAAGCCGTGGCGTTGGCGGAAGCTGCCGAAAAACTGGCCGATCCGAACGCCGTCGCAAGCAGCAATCGAGGCACAATTCTGATTGCGACAGTGAAGGGCGACGTCCATGACATCGGCAAAAACATCGTCGCCGTTGTGCTGCGATGCAACAACTTCAAAGTGATCGATCTTGGCGTGATGGTTCCGTGCGAGAAGATTCTCGAAGAAGCGATCAGGCACAAGGTTGACATCATTGGGTTGAGTGGACTGATTACGCCATCACTGGAAGAAATGATTATCGTCGCTCGGACAATGAAGGAGCAAGGATACACCGTGCCGCTGCTCATCGGCGGAGCCACCACCAGCGCGAAACACACGGCGGTGAAGATTGCACCAGGCTACGATCAGCCGGTCGTGCATGTCGGCGATGCTTCGCTGTCTGTCGGTGTGGTGGAAGCATTGCTGGATGCGGACAGGAAACCGGAGTTCGTGGCGAAGAACATTGAAGCTCAAGTCAAGGCGAAGGCGTCGTTCGAACAGCGCCAGCAAGTGACTTTGGTGCCGTATGCGGATGCTCTGGCGAAGCGATTCACAGTTGACTGGGCGAACTACACGCCACCGAAGCCTGAGTTCATCGGGGCTCGCATCATTGAAGACCTGCCCCTGGAAGAACTGGTGCCGTTCATCGACTGGTCGCCGTTCTTCAGTTCATGGCAGTTGATCGGAAAGTATCCAAAGATTCTCCACGACGCCGTGGTGGGTGAAGAAGCACGTAAACTGTTCGCTGACGCTCAGGATGAACTGAAAGCGTTGCTTGCCGAAAAGAGCATCACGGCCCGGGCAGTCTATGGCTTCTGGCCGGCGAATTCCGACGGAGATGACATCGTGCTGTGGACTGATGAAACTCGAACGAAGGAGCTTATGCGGTTTCCGATGCTGCGGCAGCAGTGGGAACGCGTTGGACAGACCAGCTTTCGGTCGCTGGCAGATTATATGGCACCGGTGGCGAATTCCCAATGCCTAAGCACCAATGACCAAAGACACGCAGTTGTTGCGAATCCTTCTATTGGTCATTCGGATTTGAACATTGGTCATTCACTCCCCGACTACATTGGTGCCTTTGCGGTCACGGCCGGTCAGGGCTGCGACGAACTTGCAAAATCCATTGAAGCGGCGGGTGATGATTACCGAGCCATCATGATCAAGGCACTTGCGGATCGCTTTGCGGAAGCCTTTGCCGAATATCTGCATGCGAAAGTTCGGCGTGAGTGGGGATATGGTCAATCAGAAAACCTGAGCAGCGAACAACTGATTGAAGAAGAGTACGACGGCATTCGCCCGGCGTTTGGATATCCGTCGTGTCCCGACCATCTTCCCAAGGGGCCGCTCTGGAAATTGCTTGACGCCGAGAAAGCCACGGGGATGACCCTGACGAGCAGTTTCGCCATGTGGCCAGCCGCATCGGTCAGCGGTCTTTATTTCAGCCTGCCTACACGCATGCTCCCCGGCTCCCGTTACTTCAGCGTCGATCGCATCAGCAAGGACCAGGTCGAAAACTACGCAACACGGATGAAAATGACCGTCAAGGAAATCGAACGTTGGCTCGCACCGAATCTGGGGTACACTCCGTAAGGTTCAGGACACAAACATGCAGAGTGCAGAAAAGACTTACGCCATGCTTGCAAATGAAAATCTGTGGCAAGCGGCGGCTCTATGCCATCAGATTCTGACGAATGCAGATATCTCCCATACCGTCTGCGGCGGTGTCGCCGTTTGCCTGCATGGCTATCAACGGAACACGGTGGATCTCGACCTCATCATTGAGCCTGCACGCGCTGCTGATGTCAGGCAGTTGCTCGAAGAGGCAGGACTGACATGGGACGCTGGAGCAAAAGAGTTTCGCACGAACAGCGGCGTTGCCGTGCAGTTTCTAATGACGGGCGACCGCGCCGGGAGCGATTCTGAAGTTCGAATTCCGATGCCAATAGGTGAGCTGAATGTCGAGATGATTGAAGGTTTGCCGGTACTGCGTCTCTCCCGGCTGATTGAGATCAAGATTGCATGTGGATTGGGGAGCGTTCGCCGGACGCATAAGGATTTCGCCGACGTCGTGGAACTCATCGCCATTCGCCATCTCGACGGTTCATTCGCGCGGCACCTTCACAAATCAGTCCGCAGCACTTTTCGCAAACTCGTCAGGAACGCTCACGGTGCCACGTAGCAGGTTGGCTGTTGTGAAGGTGCCTTCGGTCGCTGCGAATGTTGACCTGGAGATTCTTCGGGCCAGGTGTCCGACTGGATTTTCTGCTTTCGCCGGCAGAGTCGAGGGCTTGAAATCAGCGTTGTCGCCAGACTACTTAGAGCTTCCGGGCTGATTGACCGCGATCCGATTCGGAGCCCCAGAGACAAAACGCTGAGACAGCAACGTTTTCAACCAGCCCACATGGCTTGAACTTGCGGGCGGAAGTGGGGAGACTTCCGATTCGGGGTTTGGA
>JAYSPO010000542.1:0-3156 GCA_043722015.1 Candidatus Kuenenia sp.
CGCCGACAAAACGCTGGATCTCGGCGAGCTCATCGCCCCGGCCGAACAGTTTGTGGTCAAGAAAAAGTAACAGGGCGGTGCCGCACTGCTCTGCAAACAATGAGAGTTGAATATTCCTGAGAAGATTTTTGCCAACGCATCATTTTGAGGACGACTCAATGTAGGCCGACTTCGCCGAAGTCGGCACCGCAGATTTCAGCGAAATCTGCTTACTTGTTTCGGTTGCGGGCGAAGCCCGCGCCAAGAATTCCCGGAGAACCTGACATGCGAATTTGTAACGTTATCTTGATGACCATGGCAGTCATGTGCAGCGCCGTATCATCGAGCCGGGCCCACGAACCTGCCGTAATTGCTTCCGGGCATGGACCGCTCGCGCCAAAACAGCCGCAGGCGGCGATCGGTGCCAACGGTCATGTCCATCTTGTGTTCGGAATCGGGGATACCGTGCAATACGCCGGGGCAAAGAACGGCAACACCTTTGAGAAATCGAAACCAGCGTTTCAAGTGCCGAACATGCCGCTTGGAATGCGGCGTGGTCCTCGCATCGCGACTGCAGGAGATGTGATCGTGGTGACCGCCATCGGAGGAAAGACCGGCAAAGGCCGCAGTGGCGATGTGCTGTCCTGGCGTTCAAATGATGAAGGGACGACATGGCTGGGACCGGTTCGAGTCAACGATGCGGCAGATTCGGCTCGCGAAGGACTGCATGCGATGGCATCAGGTACAGACGGCTCCGTCTGGTGTGTCTGGCTGGACCTGCGTGATAAGAAGTCCGAGATCTACGCAGCACGTTCGATTGATAGTGGCGAAACCTGGGAACCGAATATCTGCGTTTATCGCTCACCGGATGGAAGTGTCTGCGAATGTTGTCATCCGTCGGTTGCTGTTGGGGATAACGGCCTGCATGTCATGTTTCGAAATTCATTGGCTGGCAATCGAGATATGTACGTAACGTCGTCTGTGGACAACGGGAAATCGTTTACGCCCGCCAGAAAACTCGGACAAGGAACCTGGTCGCTCGATGCCTGCCCCATGGACGGCGGTATGCTCGCTGTAAATGCAGCAGGCGCGATTGAAACTGTTTGGCGTCGGGATGGAAACGTTTATCTGACAACGAAGACCGGCGATTTTGAAGAGCTGCTCGGACGCGGGCAACAGCCGTGGATTGCCGCGACCGGAACCGGCGCATACATCGTCTGGACTTCCGAACGCGAGGGCGACCTGATGCTCCGTTCATCAGGTTCACAGGATGCAAGAAAACTTTCACAAAACGCGCGCGATCCAATGGTTGTCGCTTCAGCAGATGGGAAGGGAGCCATCGTTTGCTGCTGGGAAGCGAAGCACGGTGCCGATACGGAAGTCGTTGTGCAGCGAATTGACACGGCGCATTGAGTATTGCGAGAATCGCTGCCCTGGTTTTTAAAGACATGTTGCAGATCAGTCAAGTTTTGGGTGCGATGGCGGAACGGTCGAATGCAGGATGGACATTCATGTCCGTCGTATGGCCATGAAACACGGTCGAAGCGAAGGTTATTGTGCCTTGACAGCCGCTCGATAATGCGACCGTGTTTGGTCAATATCTCGGACATGAATGTCCAAGGTACAGACATACTGCGTTCATTCGCCGAAGAGTGGCCTGAAATTTCCGGCGACGTCTGTCAACTCCGTGAGTCGTGCGATCACGTCGCCGGAGGAATTTGCCCGATCGCCGGACTCCATCCGCCGTCGAAGCCATGTCACGGGACTCAACAACACGGTCGATGCATCCAGCGTCTGCAACAGCCGTTGCTCAGGACCACTCAGGATTCGCAGCGACTGATATTCTTTCACGGCGTTTTGCATGCGTGAAATATCCGAACCAAACCAACTCCGGAAGAGCCGCGCCAGATCGACCGTCACGTGATCAGACGCGGCGGCGCTCAGATCAATGAGTCCCGTGACTCTGCAATCTGTGAACAACACATGCGCTCGCCAGATATCCCGCAGCACGGGCTGAACCGGAAACGCGATCACTGCCAAAGCGGTCAATTCTCTCTGCAACCACGGCAACCAGGTTGTCAGCGTTTCACACACACGAACGGCGAGACCTTGAAGTTGCACATCCGGATCTCCGCGCAGTCGATGCTCCAACTTCTTCAACAGGCCAGCCTGCAGCTCGTTAACAATTCCCAGTCGTCTCGAAATCGCCGGTGAAGGTCTTGTGGCGTTCAAAAACCAGTCATCCGATCCCACGATCCGCACGGCTTCAGCTGCTTTTTCATGAAAGTGATGCAGAGTGCTCAGCGCGGCTCGCAGATGTGGGGCTGTTAACTCATGTCCTGCCAGCGAAGAACCGGACATCCATGGTTCGAACTGCCAGACGCAGTCTTCCAAATCCAGCCAAGGCACGACTGGCCGATTCTCACCTCGATGGACCAGCACTTCCATCTTCACAGGCATCAATGGCACAGGAATGACCTGGCAACCAGCCTGCGAAATCTGTTGCAACAGTCCGTGAAGTCGCTGCATGCGTTCCGGCGGCAACGTGACTGACTTTGGAGTCCGGCGAATTGCCAGTTCGCAACCATCAGACGTGGTCGCTCGAAACACAACTGCACCGCTGAAACCGCCACTCATCGCCATGGCATGGTGAATTGTCACGCCGTATGCACGCTGCACAGCAAGTGGAATGATGGTGTTCTGAATGTGCATCGTGACTGGAGTGCATCGTCAAGCATGTTTTGAAGTGTAGCCGGACTCGTGAGAGTTTCGACCAGAAGTCTCACGACTCATGCGACATTCATCAAGCTTCAGAGGGCAGTTGATCTAATCGTGGGAGCCGACTTCGGCGAAGTCGCCCTGCATTCGTCGGCCTCAAAATAATGCGTGGGTGGTTGAAAAAGGTGTCTGGAACTCTCCTTCATCAGATTTTCGGAGCGTTTTCTGATGCCTCCAAAGTTCCAGACACCTTTTTCAACGCGAGACCATGCTTTTGGGCGTGAATCTGGGCCAGTCGAACTATACGCCACGCGGCCAGGATTGAGAGCATTGGCGAGCGGCATGCGTCAGCTTGCCGGTACTAGACCTGATGCAAGCGACAGCCATATGGAGTGCGGCGACTTGTCGCCGCTTTACCTTTCCAACACGGCATTTTTGTCAATCGGCGTGGGAAGACAG
>JAYSPO010000543.1:0-11156 GCA_043722015.1 Candidatus Kuenenia sp.
CCTTTTCGGATAGCCGACCGATCGATTCTCAGATAACATGGGAGCGGAGACCGTGAAGCTAGCAAAATTGCGTACAAGTAGCGAGACCTCGAAGCCGTTGTCAAAAAATTGTTTCGGGAAATGAAGCCGTGATGACGGGCACTGCCTGGTCTGTCAGACAGAAATGTCCAGCGCATGATTCACTTCGGACGGCAAGAATCGACACGAAATTGAAGCACTGGAACCACGGAGCGATGGTGGTAAAGCCAGCCTGTCTGAGCCGTGCGACATGTGTGTCGAGTGATTCCGGAATGAGGCGATTTTCAATCGCCGTGCGTTTCTGAGCGACCTCAAGATCGCTGTAACCATGGGCGCGTTTGAAATCGTGATGCAGATCGGTCATCAACTGCTGCTGGTTCGGTTCATCGAAACAGATTTTTTCTGACAGCAACAAGGCTCCGCCAGGCAGCAATCCACGCCACACGTTTTCAATCACCCGCGTGCGTTCTTCGGGCGGAAGGAACTGGAGCGTCAGGTTCAGCACCACAAACGTAGCGTCACGGATCTCAACATCGCGGAGGTCTTTTTCATGCAGCTCAACCAGACAGCCGTTTTCGTGCGATTCCGAGAGAATTGTTCGCAGACGTTCGATCATGGCCGCCGAATTATCCACAGCGTGAATTGTGCAATCCGGCGGTGCCTGCCGACGGATCAGCCGCGTGGCTGCGCCCAGTGAACAGCCCAGATCCCAGACCTGGGTTCCGGGGAGCACAAACCTGGCCGCCAGTTGTTCGATCATCGACAGGATCGATGCGTATCCCGGCACCGACCGCGCGATCATATCGGGAAAGACTTTGACAACCTGTTCGTCAAATTCAAAACTGCCCACCTGATTCAGCGGCAGAGCATAAATGTCGTCGCGCATCATGTTTTGGGGGTCGTCTGTCATGCCAGTTCTGGTTGCTGACGTTTCTCAAGAGCGTAAGAAACGATGCCTTCCAGTGCCAGACAGCCGAGTCCGGCCAGTAGCAGCCAGCGCCAGAATTTCTGACGGGATTCCAATTCCGCAGCATCCAGTTGTGCTGCCAAGGCCGGATCTTCTGATGGTTGCGAAGCATCGCGCACGATCGCAATGTCCGGTGACATGCCTAACGCCTGCAACTGGCCTGCGGGCAGTGGTTCCGTCCGACTTTCGGACGCAGCGACTGTCACGAGCAGACTGACGGATTGCGGGCCGTCATTGTTTTCGCTGCTGAGAGTCCAGCGACCGGGTTCATCAAGGACCACGGAGTTGGGGATGACTGTCGCTTCTGCTTCGTTCTTTTTCGCATCTGTTTCGGAATCCTGGGCCACGGTGACTTGATCCGCTGCGTACAGCGTGCCGTCAGGCCGAGTCAACGTCCAGGCTTCATTACCCGCCAGTTCCGCAGGGTTGATACGGTTGCCGACCTCCAGCAGCTGATGTCCTCGGTGACGCGGGTTGGCCATTTGCACGAGTCGTTGAATCATCGGCGGAAATCGTGTCGATAACGCCCATTGGCTGTCGTCCGGATGCCAGCCGGTGGCCAGCACGACAATTCGCCCGCCCGACGGATGAGTGTATTCCAGCACTGCGGGACTGCCGGAATCGAAACGAGCAAGGACTCGTACGGCATCCGCTTGCTTCTCATCCAGCGTCAGCGTGCGATAGTGCTTGAAGCGGATTGAGGAAAAGTCGGAGAATCTTGCGTCCGCAAATGTAGCAAACAGGGGCGACGAGAAATCGATCTGTCCGAGCATCGCATAGTCTTTCACGTCGGCTTCACCGAACGTTAACTCCGGCGGCAAGAGACTCTTCACGGATTCTGCCATCGCAACCGATTTCAAAGCAAGGACGATAACTCCTTCCTGTTTCAATACGTTTTCCAGTGACGTCGCGAGGCTCTCCGGAATCGACTCTGTCACAAAAACCAGTCGCACATCCGCAGCAGCTGGCACGGCAACACCATCCGCCCCGAGCAGATCCGTCACTTCGATCGGATCGGTTTCGTTGCCATCCAGTGCGCGTTGCAGAAAATAGCGCATGGCTTCGGCGTTGTTAGTATCGGTCGAGCCTGCGTGAGCGACATGGATCACGCCCCGTTCGTCGATCGGCAAATCGACAACGTTGTCAAACACATGCGGCTCGCCGAGCAATTCGACGCCGACAATTTGTGGCTGTCCCTGCACGGCATCGGGCATTGAAAACGTGCGCCGCTGTCCGCCACCCAGCTCTGCCGTCAGCGGCGTTCCCACTGGCTTGCCGTTCGCATCAAAGGTCTGCAGGATGTATTTGGTCAGCGCAGCATCGCCGGAGTTGGTGACACGTACGCGAATCTTTCCCGTGCGGTTGTCCTCAATGAGACTCAAACCCGCATTGCCTGGCTGTTGCGGCTGGACGATACGCAGATCGAGCTTTACGGAATCCGGCCATTTTCCGGAACGCAGCTCATCGAGCGAACTCCCCTGCTGAAAATCGGTGATCAGGATCACCCGGCGTTCACTGACCGCATCTGACTTCGCGGTTTCGCGTGACACTTCATCGGCGGTCTCCAGCAGCGCGTTGGCTGTGCGTGTCGCCATCCAGTCCGGTTCCCAGGACTCAATCGCTCGTGCTATCAATGCCGGACGATTGCCGGGATCGGTCGTCTTCCATTCTTCGGCGGTAATCAGCTTACGCATCGATTCAGAGTAGGCGGAGACACTCAGCGTATCATTCGCGTCCAGTTCATCAGCAACCTTGTGAAGTTCCGCAGCGACAGCTTCGCGCAGTCCGTCACGTCGCATGCTGGCACTGGCATCAACCAAAATGGCAATGCGATCCGCACTTCCGGTCGCGGCGGCTTTGTCGATTGCCATCCGCTGAAACGGTCGCGCAAATGCCAGCGCGATCAGGGCGACGGCCAGGATTCGCAGCAGCATCAAAGGCCAGTGTTCGATGGTGGAGCGTTTCGTCGTCTTCGGCAATGTCGGCGACAGGAAGCGCACGATGCTGAACGGCATCCGCACGGCCGGTGTGCGGCGAAGCATGTGCAGCACGATCGGCACACCCGCGAGTAAACCGCCCGCGACGGCAAAAACGGGAGCAAGAAGTTCAAACATATCGGCATGATCCCAACGTTTTTGTGGCCCTGATGATCCGTAGGATGGACATTCATGTCCGTCGTATGAGCCAGTAAAGGCAGTTGACGCGAAGTTTACCATATCACCAGAATGCACCGGATGTGGAACACCTTCCGGTCAGCACTCGGACATGAATGTCCAAGCTACTTGAATCGCAGGGCAATTCAACGATGCAGTGTTCGCAGGAATTGCAGCGTCCGTTGAAAGTCTTCCGGGAATGGTGCTTCAAACTGAATGTCTTTTCCACTCACTGGATGCCGAATTGTCAGACGAAACGCATGAAGCGCCTGGCGGGCGATCAGCACATCGTCATTGGAATTCATCGGGTCAACGGTGGAATTGAGGCATTTTTCCGCCGCAGGTAAGCCAGAACGGCGATTCACAGCCGCCGCCGATTTCATGACTTCCGACTTTGTCAACGTGGGCTGACCGATGTACATCCGGTCGGCCACGATCGGCGTCAGAATGTGCTGCATATGAATACGCAGTTGGTGCGTGCGTCCGGTTTGCGGATGGAGTTCCATCAAGGCATAGCTGCCGAAGTCTTCGCCCGTACGATAAAACGTCACAGCTTCCCGAGCATTGCCGCCTTCCGGACAGACCATCATCTTTTCCCGCACGCGCTGATGCGGACAGACAAATGTGCGGATGTAGTCGGACGCCAGTTCCGGGACTCCGCGCACGATGGCTCGGTATTCTTTCTTCACCTCGCGGCGTTCGAACTGGCTGCTGATTTTCTGATGAACCTGATTGTCTTTGGCGATCAGAATCACCCCGGTCGTATCGCGATCCAGACGATGCACGATGCCTGGTCGATGACGTCCGGCAACATCACTGAGTGTATCGAAGTGAAACTGCAACGCGCTCGCCAGCGTGCCCTGGGAGTTACCTCGCCCCGGATGCACGACCATATTCGCCTGCTTGTTGACGACGATGATCGTATCATCTTCGTACAGGACATCCAGCGGCAGGTTCTCCGCGACGATGTGCGATTCCTCGGCGTCCGGCAACTGAATCCAGACTCGATCATTCACCCGCAGTCGTCGCGATGATTTGGCCGTGAGTCCATTTAGCTGCACGCCGCCCGCTTCGATCGCGCGCTGCAGTTGCGCGCGGCTGTGATTGGGAAAAAGTCGGCTGAGATAATGATCCAGCCGCCAGCCATGTGCGCGAGCTTCAACAGTGATATCAATCGGCTCATCAGAATCCGCAAGAACCTCAGCCGACAGCGGCGAAATTTCGCTCGTGTCGGTGACTGCAGCATCTTCTGCGTCCGATGTCATTCTCCGGATTTCTCTGGAGCCGGTGTCTCACCGACTGGCGCGTCAGTTTTCGGCGCGTCAGTTTTCGGCGCGTCAGCGGCGGGTGGCGAGGCCGGAGCTGCATCACCGACGGGAGCATCGGCTGCGGGTGTTTCAGTCGCGGGTGTTTCGGCGGGCTCTGGAGTTGCCGGAATCTCCGCAGGCCTGGCATCTTTGGTGCCGGCATCTTTGGCAGGTGCTGCTGGCGTCTCTGCGTCCAGCGTTGGCAATCCCAGGTTCTGCAGAGAAGGGAACATCGGCATCGACGGGACCTGCCCCGGTCCGCCATCCTGAGGCATCAGGAGGTCATCGCCAGGCTTGGGATTCTGTGTACTGAACCATGCATAGAATTCATGGCTGTCCTTTGAGGCCAGTCGCTTGATCCGCGACTCCGCGAGACTCTTGAATGTTTTGGAATCCGGGAATGCCTTGAGGATACGTTCCCAGGCAGCACTGGCGGCAGTCACTGTTTCGTCTTTCCCATCACAGCGACATTCCGCAACTCGGGCAAGCCCGACCAGCACACGTTCGCGCACAGAGTCGTTGATGTCTTTTCGATCTTCCAGCTGCTTGTATGCCTTTTCCGCAGAGACCAGATTGTCCTGTGCAGCTTCGCGATCGGTGAACATTTTGGAAACGGCGTCTTCCAGTTCACGATCCGCCTGACGCAGACGAGACAGAATCCCGATCGGTGAATCCGGGGACTCGTCAGCCACCGCCTGATAGTCTTCGGCGGTAGTCGCCAACAGCAGGTCTCGGGACACTTCTGCCGTGGGAGCTGGTTGCCGCTGAACGTATACGACGACCGCCGCGATCGCCATGACCGCAGCCACAGCGTAGATCATCGTCGTGCCGTACCTCTCCAGGAACGGCTTTGATTCTTTCAGAAGTTTGGCCAGCTGGACTTCATTTTCGTGATGGACGTAATGACGATCCGACATTGTCGGTGAGCTTTCATCGAGAGACACGAACCCCATCAATGGGGTGGTATCCAGGTCAGTTTGGTCGAAATTCAAACCGCACAGTATATTGGTCTGAGCAAAATCAGGTCAAGCTGGCAGTTTTTTAGTACTTCGACTGTCCCAGATTCACGACCAGCAGCAGGAAAACGGGTTGAAAAAGGTGTCTGGAACTTTGGAGGCATCAGAAAACTCGGCAAGAAACTGATGCCGGAGAGTTCCAGACACCTTTTTCAACCAATCTGGGACAGTCGAACTAAAAAAGGATGCTGGAACACTGGAGGCAAATCAGAAAACATGCCGGAAATCTGATGCAGGAGAGTTTTCGGCAACGATTTCAACTTGTCATTATTGGACGGCAGTGTTCTCGCCTCGATGCGATGCAGGCTGGATTCGGGTGCGTTTGTGGTGAGCGCGGCTGCGAGTTTCCAGGAGGAGTTCTTCGACTTTCGTGTCTCCCGGATTCTGTTCACAGCACCATTGCAGCATTTCGCCGGCTTCCGCGTAGCGTTCCTGACTCAGCAGCAACAGACCCATCGCATGATGCGGCCAGTAGGCGGTTTCGTCGCAGGCGATAGCAAGACGGACCATATTTTCTGACTGTTCGTGAAGTCCAAACGCATGAGCGGCCTGATGACCGGCCATCAGCAGGTTCACGCACTGACTGGTGTCCGGCGGCTGCTGTGACGGTGCGGATGCAGCTTCAGTTCCTGCTGCCGTGGCAGGTCGAGTGACTTCCTCAATCACGTACAGTAATTTTTCGATGTCCGATTTCCGGCCGCGTTCGCGAAACGCTGTCAGCACTTCATCCAGTTCATCCATGGACGGCTTGAAGGTGGTGAGCACAAAGTCTGCCGGCAACTGGCGTGAGATGTTCACACAGACCTGACGCCGATACTCGGGGCTGGAATGAAACACGAACTGCCATTGTTCCAACGCGGCATCGACTTTGCCTTCTGTGAGCAGACAGTCACCGACAAAGTAACGCACATACGGATCGTTGCCACCGGCCAGCATCGTCTGATTGATCAGTGACTGTCGTCCGGTGTCCTGCACGTCTCTGAGAAAACTCGTGTGCAGCAGAATCATGTACGCTTCGCCCTTCACCGGACACAGCGCCAGCGCGCGTCGCGCCATCTGATCGGACAGCATCAGCAGTTTGATGTTTCGACCGAACGCTTTTTTCAGCCAGACGTGCATTTCCCCGGTGGACCTGAAGTTGGAAAGCGCGGCGTCACGAATCTGAATTTCGCTGAGTGGATTGTCACTGAGACGCTGCCGGAGCTGAAACATTTTCAGACTCAGCAATGACAATTCATGCAGTGAGTCAAGATGCTGCGAATCCGCTTTGATGCCTTTCAGCAGCAGATTAATGCGTGCCGACAGCCCTCGAATTTCATTGTCGTCAGCCACGAGTTTTTCCGGATCATTGTAGCTGGCGACGTCGGACGATGGTGATTTTTCGTCGGGAAGTTCAGCTGTCTCCGAGTTTGTTTCTTCATCGTTCAGCTCGGAAGTCTCCATCGCCGATTTGCGACTGGATTCCAGATCATTGGACGTGTTTTTGTACTGATTCCACCAGTGTTCGCCTGCCACGCGTCGTTCAAGATCCGGTTGCACGCGGCACAGCACCAGAAAACATCCAACACCTGCGATCAACCATCCGATACGCGGAAAAGGGATTCCCAGCTCCGGGCGGAACCCACCGCACAGGCGCAGGCCGGTGACGCCCAGTACGATCGTGATCACGACAATTGCGGGCGCGTACCAGATAAAATCGACGGCGGCATGAAACATCCCCGCGACCAGACTCGCCATCACAGCGGCCAGTGCGGCAACTCGTTCTGTTTCCTTACGTTTCAGAATATGCCACAGGATTCGCCCGACGACATACAGCAATCCCAGGGTCACCAGGGCGAGTCCCGCCAGACCGGTTTCGGTCGCCAGATGCACATAAGAACTCTCGGCGTGCGAAAAAATCACGCCGCGAAAATCAACGAAGTCCCGCATGTACACCGGGTACACGTAGCGATGACTGCCGACGCCGCAGCCCAGCAGCGGGAATTCCTTGACGGCATCGACGTCGGCTGTCCAGATGGCGCGCCGCGCATTTGCGCCATCGATCCTGTCTGCATCAGCTGAAGCCAGTTGATCGATCCGGTCTTCAATTTTTCCTTGCCCCAGGAACATGATCCCGGTCACTGCGATTCCGCCGATGCCGACAATCACGACGGCCAGCGATGCCCCCACGCGACGACTCTTCCAGAGTCCTGCCAGACACACGGTGCTCGCCAAAGCGGCAGCCACCATGCCTCCACGAGACAGCGACAACATGATCGATACGACCACGCCACCCACAGCACAGACCATGAGCAACATGTTCATATTGACGATGTTGTCGAAAGGTGAATGATTCGCCTTCGCCGGCCCAAGTCCTTTGAGCTGTCGAATACCGCTGTCCCGGTCTCGAGGCAGTGCCAGCATCCACCAGACCAGCGGCCCGATCGAAAGAGCCAGAAACTGTGCGAAATGGTTACGATTCGTAAACGCACCCTTCAGGATTTCACGAGTGCCGGTATACGGCTGGCGATAAAACCAGAAGAAGCGATCATTGGACGTCGCCAGTTGGAGGACGGCAAATACGGCCATCAGAATCCCTGAGATTCCGACCAGTTTCAACATTCGATGGCAATCCGCTTCGGTCGCCAGGCGCTGCGCAACGACGACGGCGATCACGCCGTAGGCCAGCAGCATCAGAAAAGCATGTTGAGTTTCTGTGGGCAAAAAGCTGGTCGTTTTCCAGGCATCCGGTACGACATGCCCATTGGACGCCAGCTGCGTCGCGGACCATCCGGGAAGCAGCCTTTCGTACTCGGGTGAGATTTTCGCGAGCATCGCCGGAGCGAGTGGAACCGTCTGAAACCAGACCAGCAGTAAACCGGCGACAATCAATGGTTCGACGGCCAGTAAGACGAGACGACCGCCCGTGCGAATTTTGTGCAGACTCCAGACGCAGCCCAGCGCCAGGGCCAGGGAGATCAGAATCCGATGTCCCCATGCTTCGCGACCGCCCATAATGAATGGAAAAATCACGATCAATGCCACGAGAATGGCATCCGTCAACAGCAGCAGTTTTGGTCCCTGCAAAAATGCCATTCCTGGCCCCGCATTGAAGCGGACAAGTTGCGGAATTCTCGAAGATTGGCGTGTGTGTCGGGAAGCCATGGGTTACGCCGCGCGATTCCTTTCTCGCAGATCCGCCTCACGGCTTTTCCCGGAAGCCAGAGCCGACAGGCCGCTGGCAACGTCGTGTTCAGACTGTTCTTCATGTTCGTTTTCGTGGCCATAGCCGTAACCATAGCCGTAACCGTAACCATAGCCATAGCCATCAGTGTCGGTTGTCGTCAGGTGGTTGATGACAACGCCCAGCAGTGTACATCCCAGAGTCTGGAGCGTCTCCGTTGCTCGAATCACCATCCGGCGGCGGTCTTTATCAGGCCGCACGACAAGGATCACGGCATCAACCAGCCGACCGACGATCGCGGGATCACTCACGGCCAGGACCGGCGGAGCATCCACGATGATCTGATCGTACTTGGTTTCGGCCCATGCCAACATATTCGAAAACCGCTCAGACGAGAGTAATTCAGCCGGATTCACGGGGCGTGGTCCGCAGGAAATCACATCCAGACCTTTGACATCCGATTTACGGAGATTGCGTTCGATTGATACTTCCAGTTCATCGCTGTCACGCAGAATTTTTGACAACCCGGTGTCGTCGCGCAGGCCGAGCAAAGTTGAGAGGCCAGGACGCCGCATGTCTGCATCAATGATCAGTGTGCGTTTGCCGGACTGCGCGAAAGCCACTGCCAGATTGGACGAGACCGTTGTTTTGCCGTCGCCAGGTTCGGTACTCGTACAGACCAGACGATTCGTATCCTGCGGCGAAAATTCGATGCTCGTCCGCAGGGCTCGAAATGCTTCAACTTCCTTTGAGTGTGGCTTCGAATGACACATGACTGCCGCAAAACCTTCGCCCTGCAATTCTTCCATACGAGGAATCATGGATAAGACCTGAGTGTCAAGCTGCAGCTTGAGTTCTTCCGGAGTGCGGAAGCGGTCATCCATGATGTCCAGAACCCAGATGATGCCAAGCCCCGCGACGGACCCGAGCATCAGCGACAGCATACCGGTAATCGCCAGGCGAGGGTTGACGGGGCGAATTGACAGGGTCGGCTGCCTGGCGATTTTCGTAATAACCATCTTATCCTTATTGATTCCAATCCCATCGACCTGATTCTGGTACTCCTGAATTCGTTCACTCAGGCGCAGAATCTCACGTTCATTTCTGGCAAGGTCCGCGATAATCTGGCCCAGCCGTTGAGCCTTGTTTTTTTCGGTTTCAATCTGCTGCCGGATGGCCTGTTCATTCTGCTGATTGGATTCCATCTGCTGGCGGAGATACTGGATCATGCGCGGAGCGAGTTCAGTTTTTGCGAGCCGCATCATTTCCTGCTGCTGCTGCCGAGGATAGTCCAGCTTGTATTGCCCTTTGATCCGAATGCTTTCCTTGAGCGCCTTGATTTTTGAATGATTTTCTCCATACCGCGTGCTGGCATCGCTGAGTTGGCTCTCCAGATCCAGCAGTTCCTGATTGATTCTCTGCATCATAAAACCATCCTGAGATCCCAGCCCCAAAGACTGGTCGACTAACTGGCGTCCGGCGGTGTCGAGAGTCTTGTTAGCGAACTGCAAAATGTCTTCACCACTGGCGATTGCCCGCCGCAGGCCGTCGTACTGTGTGCGAGACTGCTCAGAAATCCGGCGGGCGGCCGAATAGTCAATGTTCAAAAGTTTGATGGTGTCTGACACGAGGCTCAGGCCGGAATCTTTGTCCCCGGTTTCAACGAGTTCCGGAGCCGAATTCCGCAGTTTCAAACGCTCTGCTTCTGCCAAAGTCAGCCGCTCGTTATCGTCCTTCAGTTGCTGTTTCAGTTTCCGAATGCTGTCTTCCGAAGATCCGTTGTGTGTATCATCCAGAAACTCTACGTAAGCGGCCAGAATAGACTTCAGAACAGCCTGCGCTGTTTTGGGATCTTTGGACTGATACGTCAGGTCCAGCATCGTGGTGCTGAACGCGCAGGAAACCGAAAGATTGGTCTTGATGGTTCCGATCCATTTGGCTTCCGAAGAACCTCCCAGACCAAGTCGAGCGTATTTGGGAAGTCTCTTGACCGCACGGATGATGACTTCATCGCGCGAAATCAGCTCGATGAAGGTCGGCATATCGCTGCTGAGACTGCTGCTGCCGCTATTCTGCGTTTCTTCGGTGATGTTGCCACCCATGCGGACAATGTACAGCGACGCATTTGACTGATAGATTCGCTGAGCCGTGATGAAGTACGCCGCTCCGGCGATCGTCGATACTACGAGCGACGCAATGAGAATTCCGCTTCGCAGCCGAACGGTGCGCAGAAAACGGAACATCAGATGCAAGGTTGATGCGGCTGTGTTCTGCCCGTGTTCCTGCATTCCAGGAATTTGATTTTCCGGACTCGACATTTCGTACGGCCTCCCTGCCGTTTTCAACTCATCAGGGCTTCAAAAAAGGGGTCAGGAACCAATAGTCAAATGGCCCAGAGGGTGCTCAGCACTATTGGTTCCTGACCCCTTTTTTAACAATGGCCCGCTTATTCACTGGGATTGAAGCATCTGGAATTCATTTGACTACGCGAGCAATCAGGACTTTTTTCTAGCCACGAGACAACACAAAAAG
>JAYSPO010000544.1:0-2281 GCA_043722015.1 Candidatus Kuenenia sp.
GCTTTTCGCTTGTAGTCCCGGCTTTAGCCGGAATTCGTTGGCGATTTCAGCGAGGATGCCGCCTGAAGGCGGTACTACAAACATAAATCAACAGCCCGCAAGCGGTCTGCGGCTGATTGGGTTGTGGGCGAAGCCCGCGGCAATCGCTATACGGGCCACGAACTTGCTGGAATCCAGAACGGGGTCCGCATAAGATCGACTGAGGCCACTAAAGTGCAGTCCACAAACAGGTTAGAGAGATTCCAGGCTCTGGCGACCGTCGGTGGCTTGGCTGGACTTCTGAGGCAGGATCGAGTATGGTGCTCGGTTCCCCGTCGAGAAGGCTCCTGGTGTCGCACGTGTGTTGCGACAGTCTCTCGCGTGTCTCTAAGTCGGAATTGTCTGCCGGGTTTACCTGACGGATGTGCCGTGGTGGATGGAAGTACTCATTATGGTCGATCGTAATCTTTTGCGGGAGTATGGTGTCGAGGATAGCGAACTGGATGCGGTGATGTCCGCGTCGTTCCCGGATTTCGCAGATGACGAAAGCGTCTTTTACGAATCAGAAGCACAGACGTATGCTCTGAATGATATCCTGCACGGGACAATTGTTCGCGTCGATAACGAGGAAGTTGTCGTCGACATCGGCTTCAAGAGTGAAGGCGTCGTCCAGCGTGATGAATGGGACGAAAATGAGCCTCCTCCGGAGATTGGCCAGAGAATCGAAGTCCTGCTCGAAGAGTTTGAAGACTCCATCGGCCTGATTGTGCTGTCGAAGCGCAAGGCGGATCGTGTTCGCGAGTGGGAAAAAATCATCAGCACTCACAACGAGGGCGATGTTGTCAAAGGCCAGGTCATCCGCAAGATCAAGGGCGGCCTGCTCATCAATATTGGCGTCAACGTGTTCCTGCCCGCCAGCCAGGTGGATATCCGCCGTCCGAACGACATCGCGGAATACATCGGTCAGGAAATCGAATGCATGATTCTGAAGATCGACGAAGCACGACGCAACATTGTTGTGTCACGCCGTCGTCTGATCGAAGAAGAACGCGAAAAGATGAAGAAGACGCTGCTTTCAAATCTGGAGATCGGCCAGCTGCGAAAAGGCACCGTCAAGAACATTGCCGACTTCGGTGCGTTCGTGGATCTGGGCGGTATCGACGGCCTGCTGCATATCACCGATATGAGCTGGGGTCGCATCAGCCATCCGACCGAAATGGTCAAGATCGACGATGAAGTCGAAGTGATGGTTCTGAACATCGACTACGACAAGGAAAAGATTGCGCTGGGCCTGAAGCAGAAGTCTGCCAGCCCGTGGGCCAACATCGGTACGAAATACCCTGTGGGATCACGGATCCATGGCGAAGTCGTCAACGTGCTGTCGTACGGTGCTTTCGTTAAGCTGGAAGACGGCATCGAGGGTCTGGTTCACATCAGCGAAATGTCCTGGACACGTCGCGTGAATCATCCCAGCGAGCTGGTGGCGATCGGCGACAAAGTTGAAGTCATGGTGTTGGGCATCAACGAAGACAAGCAGGAAATCTCACTGGGCATGAAGCAGACTCAGCCCAATCCGTGGGACGAAGTTACTGCCAAATACCCGCCAGGATCCATGGTCAAAGGTACGGTTCGCAATCTGACGAACTACGGTGCGTTTGTTGAACTGCAGGAAGGCGTCGATGGCCTGCTGCATATCAGCGACATGTCCTGGACCCGCAAGGTGTCACATGCCAACGAAATCCTGAAGAAAGGTGATCCGATCGAGTGTCAGATTCTGACTGTCGATGAAGATCGCCGCCGTATCGCACTGGGTCTGAAGCAGCTTGGCGAAGATCCGTGGGAAACACGAATTCCGGAGAAGTATGCACCCGGCAAGACCGTCACCGGCAAAGTCACAAAGATCACCAACTTTGGTGTCTTCGTGCAGTTGGAAGACGATCTCGAAGGACTGCTCCACGTTTCCGAACTGGCCGACCACAAAGTCGATCATCCGGAAAACATGGTTCAGGTCGGGCAGGATCTGGAAGTCCGCATTCTGCGTGTTGACACAGGCGAACGTAAGATTGGCCTGAGCCGCAAAACGGAAGCGAAAGAGACCGAAGCAGCATCCACAGGCGAAGACGGCTCAGCCAGTGCAGCAGTGGCCAAACCACGCGAAGAACTCAAGGGTGGGATGGGTGCCGGTGCCGGCCCGCTGTTCTCACTCGGGGGTGGCGACGAGGCAGTCGCTGACGAAGCTGGATCGGAAGAATAATCCTGCAGCCAGACAGATCCGTCTGATCGGACTGATCCGTCTGCCAAC
>JAYSPO010000545.1:0-2240 GCA_043722015.1 Candidatus Kuenenia sp.
TTGATGGGTGGCCGGGGTTGGAGGGCGCTAGCCCGAAACCCCGGGGCTTCCTTCGCTCCGCTCAGTCCAGCCCCGGCCACCCGATCCATCAAAGCAAGACTGAAAGACCACTACTGTTGCAAAGCATAGCAATAATGCAGCTCAGTTGCTCCGCAATCGCCGAAGCGTACACTGCACATACAGACTCGGCTGAATCGATCGAAGAGATTCTGCCAGCGAAGCAGAATCGAGCCATCACTCAATAACATCACGAGACACGATCCGAATGACTTTCTCCCGGCTGGAACACCTTCACTTTGACAACCAGTTCACGCAGAATCTGCCCGCAGATCCCAACGCCACAAATTCCCGCAGACAGGTGCGAAATGCGTGCTATTCGCGAGTCATGCCGACCACAGTCTCTGACCCGAAGCTGATCGCATGGTCGCGGGAAGTCGCGGAGCTGCTCGATATTGACGGCGATCCGTTTGCCACAAGCGTCGCCGGTGAAGTCTTCGGTGGTAATCGAGTGCTTTCCGGCATGGATCCGTTTGCCATGTGTTACGGCGGCCATCAGTTTGGAAACTGGGCCGGTCAACTGGGCGATGGACGAGCAATCAATCTGGGCGAAGTCGTCAGCAGCCGCGATCGTCGCTGGATGTTGCAGTTGAAGGGCGCGGGGCCGACGCCGTATTCCCGCACAGCCGACGGTCTGGCCGTGCTGAGATCATCGGTGCGAGAGTTCCTGTGCAGCGAAGCCATGTTTCATCTGGGCGTGCCGACGACGCGAGCCCTCAGCCTCGTGTTGTCCGGAGAGAAGGTCGTACGGGATATGTTCTACGATGGTAATCCTGAACGAGAACTCGGCGCGATCGTGTGTCGTGTCGCACCTTCGTTCACGCGATTCGGAAACTTTCAGATCTTTGCCGCACGAGGCGAACTGGATGTGCTGCGCCAGTTGGTGGATCACACGATCCGGTACGACTTTCCACATCTCGGCCCACCATCGCCAGAAACGTACGCAGCATGGTTCACAGAAATCTGTCGCACGACGGCTGACATGATTGTCCACTGGATGCGCGTGGGATTTGTGCATGGCGTCATGAACACAGACAACATGTCGATTCTGGGTCTGACGATCGATTATGGTCCGTACGGCTGGGTTGAGAACTACGATCCAAACTGGACACCCAATACGACCGATGCCAGTGGCCGACGGTATCGCTTCGGTCAGCAGCCGCAGATCGCTCTCTGGAATCTGGCTCAACTGGGGCAGGCACTGATTTCTTTGTTTGACACGATTGAACCGTTGCAAGCGGGCCTTGATCTGTATTCCACGTATTTCAATACTGAGTGCCGTGCGATGATGCTCCGGAAACTGGGTTTGAGCGTCATCGAAGCGCAGACCGAGGCCGATACGGCGCTCACCAATGATATCCTCGACGTGATGTTTCCGGTTGAGACCGATATGACGATCTTCTATCGTCGCCTTGCTGCGATGCCTCTCGACGGAACGCCGGACGAACTTGATGATTCAGTGCTCGATGCGTTGACCGATGCTTATTACCGGTCCGAACAGGTGACGACGGACTACCGGGCAACTGCGATCGCGTGGCTGCAACGGTATCGGAATCGTGTGCGACTGGAAGGTATTTCCGATGCCGATCGCCGCGCTCGCATGAATGCCGTCAATCCGAAATACGTCCTCCGCAACTACATGGCGCAACTGGCGATCGACAAAGCGGATCAGGGAGACTACTCATTGATTTCCGATTTGCTGGAATTACTTCGGCATCCGTACGACGAACAGCCGGACAAAGAACAATTCGCTGTCAAACGCCCCGATTGGGCGCGCGAGCGCGCGGGCTGTTCCATGCTGTCGTGCAGCTCGTAGTGCTTTGTCAGTCGGGTATTGATGTGTGCCACTGGCTCTGCCAGTGCTTCCTGCAGATGGGGAGCTCTGACAAAGCACCGGGCCCTTCAATGAGAAACATGCAGAATTGCTGAACGCTGTATCGCTCCTCAGTGTCGGGGGAGTATCATCCCGGTGCCGCCGATCGATTAGTCGTAATCGCTCACGTTCTTGTCCATTCTCATTGCTTGGTCGTCATGTCTGCCAGTCAAGTCGGATCTTTGGATGTCGTCCTTAATCCAACACTCAGCGCTGCAACCGCCGCCGGCGAGTCTGCAGCAGCAATCGATGTCGCTGTCTCGCTCCAGGCAGACACATCGTCGATGACTCCGGCAATCGACATCTCGGC
>JAYSPO010000546.1:0-1116 GCA_043722015.1 Candidatus Kuenenia sp.
TGTCGGGCTGTCAGATTCCAGAATGGTGAGTGCGCATGTACGTACAACGGAAGTCTAATAATGGAACCCAAGTGGCATTCTCGCTCATAATTGCAGTGCAGGTTCCCAATAACTAAGCGGGCCATTGAAAAGAAAGCGGTGACGAGTCACCGCACTCCACAGGCCGCTTGATGAGCCATCAGAAATCTACTTCTGTCAGCGACAGCCATCCCTGCACATCCGAGTCCTGAGCTGCGTTGGCGAAGCGAAGTGGGAGCCCATTGGACAGAGGATTGGGGATTCGCACGGCCAGCGTGTACGTGCCTTTTGGAACATCTGAGAGATCAAAGTCGTCGTTCCACACACGAGGCTCGTCACCAGGCAGCAAGCCCGTCAGCTTGCCTGTGGATGTAATCGTCCTGATGACCTTGCCGTCAGCGATCAATCCGTATTCTGGTCTCCAGTCGTCGTCTTTTCTGCCGGTGTCGAGCGTAGCCCAGGCGAAGGAATCGTCGTGGTAGCCGAAAGGCCGATTGGCATTCGACGCTTTGCCCCAGGTGTCTTCCCCGGCCGGATAGCGAAGCAGGACCGCAGTCTCCTTGAACGCCCTTGCATAGGCATCCATCACTTCGGCCTGCACGGTTTTCGACGCGAATAGTTCTTCCTTCGGATATGTATGCCATTCGCCCCACGTTCCCAGCAGCCCAGCCGTGATGAAACCAATGCGAGGGTCGCCATCATACTTCCTGCCGAACGCCGCGATAAAATTCATCAGAGCCCTGCGAAGATTCTTGTCTTCATAGTCCGGTGTCTCAACCTTTGCCGGCGGAAACGGCTGAGTATTCGTGTTGAGATACTTATGGACCTTCAAACCATCTTCGAGCAGAAACTTCGGAATGACATTCGTCTTCGCCGGATACTCGAGATAAATCCGAAACACCGCCTGATGGCCACGCCCGGCGATCTCATTCAGCAGATCTTCCAGCGGCTGCCAATCGAAATCTTCGTACCCCTGCATCAGCTCGGCAAGACCAACGTAGTTGAACTCCATTGAGTGCGGAAAATGGACATTCGTGTCACTCGCATACGGCACTAATCCCTTCAACGGATTCGCAATCGGACCAGGAGCATACTCCA
>JAYSPO010000547.1:0-1782 GCA_043722015.1 Candidatus Kuenenia sp.
GCAATCCGTCGTCCTCTTCAATGACTGGAAACCCGTTGCGAATTCGAATCACACGGCCGACAGAATTTTCCACAAAAGGATCGGTGTCTGCGAAAAAAGAGAACCGATCTACGAAGTACAGGAAGTCAGAATCGCTGGCCATGAGCCCGAACTCCGCCATCCCGTGAATCGGTGCCGTCGTATCGAAAGCCGACTGCGATTTGTTCATCGCTCGTCTCGTGGCGTCTTCCAGTTCATCGTCAGGTACGTCCAATCGGGGCGTGAACGTGTCAGTGGGAACTGACCAATGTTCCCGCCCGTTTGCCCGGTCCAGGGCGATGATGCGAAACGGTGTGCGAATGACGATGCTGTCGTTCCAGAAAACTGGTCGCCAGTTGTTGAACGTCTCCAGGCGTTTCTCCGCTTCGGGATCAAAGCCCGCCAACAAAAATCCGGTTTCGGGTTGTGGGGCACCGGGAAAATTCCAGATCCTCTCGCGCCACGTCCAAAGCGGCTGCGGCCACGGTGGAGCAATTGTGCCGCCTGATGCGGATGCAGAAAATGACAACAACGCATCGGGCGATGTTTCGTCGTGGGCGTTCAGACTGGTGAGTTTCTCTTTCAACGGGCGCAATTGTCGCTGAAGTTCCGCCTGCAGCACAGTGCCGAAGTACATCGTTTCCAACTGACGAACCTGCGCGGCGATCTGGCGTGAGTCGCCTTTCAGCAGCTCGCACGTCAGATCAATCACCCGCGCCTGGATACCAGCTTCAGTCAGCGGAAACTTACGCGCCACACGGGCTGCTGCGTGACGACCGCCGCGGCGAATCGCGGATTCCAGTTCCTGTTCGGCAATGACGCGGTGCGCATCAACCCATGTGCGCTGCAATTCCGGAGAACTCCGGATGAGCAACGACAATGCCTGGTTTTGCAGACTGGTGGTTGATTGCGACTCTGCATCGAATTCAAAGACATCGTGCGGATGTGAAAAAATCGGAAGCAGAGATTCTCGCATCAGTTCGGCATCCAGGCGATCTCGTCCTGATTCGGCTGAACGCAGAAGTAATTCAATCTGGCGATCACGAAACAGTTGCTGGGTGAGTACTTCCTGTAACCCATGTTTCTGCATTGCGGGAATTTCGGCCACCGCGCGCTGTTGAGCGAAACAAGTCGCGTCAGAATATGTCCACAGAATGCCGATTTTCACGGCACTTTGCAGCAGAAGACTTGTCCACGAGTGAGGCATGAATAAAAGGGCATTCAGAATGATGTCGTTTGTTTTGGCAACTCGGTTCAAGTATACAGAGTATTCCCGCAAAGCGTGAGGGGAAGTCGCCGTTTTCGACACCGCAGATCCTCCAGGAACGTCAAGTCATATGTCTGTCTCAGATCGTTCAATTTCCAAACATGCTGACAAAGACTCGCGGACTGACGTCAAAGCGTCGAAGCCGTCGCTGGCCACACACATTGTCAATGGTGTCGAACGTCTGGTGCTGGATGCCATCGAAAAGACAAAACCGCTTGAGGTCGATCCCGCTCGGTCTCAATTGTTTGAATTGTTTGTGGCGGCAGAGGAAGCGGGGATGATTGCCGACGACAGCAATGTCGGAGTGTTTGATGGTTTTGACGAGGAAGCATCCGTCACGGACCTGTCCGCCGATAGTCTGTGCCGTCTTCTCGCCCGGCGCTGGGGCCTGGACATGGCGGCCCGTGAAGCACAAGCGCTGCAGACGCGCCTGCCGGCCGACCAACTGGAACGCATGCGCGTGCTGTGGTCTATGATGCGAATGTGGATGGAATGGA
>JAYSPO010000548.1:0-3026 GCA_043722015.1 Candidatus Kuenenia sp.
GTCTGAGCATCCGTGCGCGCAACGAAGACCGCAACGTACAGAAAACATGTCGCAATCCGTGTCATGGAAGGAGTACCCATTGGATTCGGAAAGTGTCCCACTCGCCCAACGACGTCTCGTCTGCAGAGTGCACAGGGTATCCGACCGATGCTGGGCTATTCCCACCACGAAATCCAGCAAGCAACAGTTTTTCCAGGCAGTCGAATCCTGATCAGGCACTTGCCATGGTGCAGAATCGCCCGGAGCTCCTATCGGCCGTGGTACCTGACCTCAAATTCAATGGCGGATCCAACGCAAGGCATAGTGACATTGTGATTCTTCCAGAACTGTTATTCGACGACGCCCAGCAGGGGTCGAAGGGAGTTAATGTCGGTCCCGTGAATTGTGATGTGGGAACGCTTTCCAATCGACATTTTCCTGGCCACAATTGCTGCCTGGAGTGAGCCTTCCAGTGGTGGGGTAGTATCGTCCTCCATTTCATAGTCTTCATCTTCCGTGTCATCGTCGTCGTCTGCGTCGCCTTCGTCAAAATCTCCTTCCGTCTCATTGAACTTCACCTGGGCGGTGGGCGCGTAGACGATACCTGAGATATTCAGGTGGGCTCGCTTGAACTCAACTTTCGCTTTCTTTGTGCGATCCTGAAACAAACTGATGCCTGCGTATGTTCCGGAGCTGGGTGGGGTGACGGTAATGTTTCCGGATGTGCGAAACTTCATGCCTTTCTTACCTGTGTTGAAGATTGTGACGCCAAGCGCCGTCAGTTCTGTGCTGCCTTTCAATTCAAAACCATCGCCGTCGATGTAGTAGGTTCCCGGGGCCATGTTAATGACCTCATTCTTGTCAAATTTGAGCGATTTGTAGGTGCCTGGCTGAAGGTCGAAATATGTTCGTCCACCGACCAGGGTCTCGTAGTCATTCGTATTTCGAGTGGGCCCTTTCGGAGGCGTTGGCAGTGATGCCCATGGATCGGGTGTTGGCGCGACTCCGGTATGCACCTCGGCATCGATCCATTGCTTCGATTTCTTTTCAATCCCTCCAGTGACCAGCAGATGGTCAGCCTTGATCTGAGACTTCTTCCCGACTTTCACTGCCTTTTTCTTGTCAGACGAATTGACAATAATGTCACCATCGACTGCGAGCGAAGCACTTTTGCTCTTCAGTTTCAGAGCGTCTTTTCTCTTGGGCTCCAGCATCAGCAGTCCGGCCTTGCTCGGAATCATTGTGCCACCGGCCACAGAACGCGTCACAACCATTAACTCGCTGCGTCCGAAAATGCTGCTGAATGTGGGCGGCATTCGTGAGGTAATGATGGCTTCGACATAACCGGCTTTACCGCGAAAGGCTCCGGAACCGGGCGGAATGTTAATGACCACGGTTGAACCCGATCCAGAGACCCCATACCCATGGGAGGACGCCAGCGACAGGGCCGAAGCACGCGCCTCGCCATCGCTGTCCACGCCCCGATTCGATTCGTAACGGGTAAAGAGTTCGATGGCACCGGCTTCTGAGGCTGAATCCGCAGCCGTCTGCATCTTCCGGCGTGTCTGATAAAGCTGACCGCCGTCGATCGACAACGCTGCCACACTCATCAGGACAACCAGAACCACTGCCACGAGGACGCAGACTGCTCCGCGGCGATCCCGTGGTCTGACGAGTTGACGATAAGAAGTAAACATGTGTGATCCCTGCTAGTGCTAGTACGTGACAAAACTCTGCGCGGCGCTTGTAAAGACGACAGGCGACCACAATGCTTCTGGAGTCCACTGATAACGTAAAGTGACCGTCGCGGTGGCATCTTTCTCGGACCAGTCCAGTTCACACGTCAGCTTGCTGAGGTCCAGCCCTGACGCGCGGGGACGAATGACATTGGCAAGCAAGGCTGCACTGTCGGCCTTTGGCTGACCAGTCACACGGGAGTAATTCGGACCATGCACGGAAGTCCAGCGAGCTGACTCATAAGCGAGCGCCGCCACTTGTTGATATCGAAAAACACCGAGACCACCGACGATTAGTCCGATCAACACAAAGAAGAACAGAGGGCCGATGATGGCCATCTCAACGATCGAAGCGCCACGGCGCTGATGCGTCGGTACTGCGATTGCACGGACGTTCTGTTTTCGTGTGGAAATCATCATTGCCGTGTTACTCCAGGGCTCCGGGGCGCAAGCGGGCTCGTGCTGTGCGAGAGAATGTCATTGGTGCTGACCCCAGAAAATTGGTGATGAGATGGAACGAATGACTCACTTTCACCTCGGCATATTGGTCACCGCGTGAATCGGTCCCGTATACCACTGACACGACCGGCTTTGGCGACAGATCCATGGCTCCGGCGAGCGCAATGGATTCAGCCGTCTCGAACTCAGACCGAGCCGCGAGGTCCGGGTCGGCTGCATACACGGCACCCGCTCTGGCGCACTCGGCAATCACCTGCATTTGGCGGAAGACGCGAGCAAAATCCACCGATGCCACGAATAGCAGCAGCAAGAGCGGCAGCACGACAGCCGCCTCGACCGCCACCGTTGCCCGTCGCAATGGATAACGCTTCTCGTGAATCCGAGAGCGTTGTTTGTTGTTGTGTTTGTGAATCCTCATCGTTTGCTCTTCTGCGGATTAGTTCCGTTGCCATCTCAACAGCCCCAACACGTGAAATCCAACTTAGCAGACTTCGCTGACCACTGTTTTATTTCCATACTCTGAACGTAGGTCCGGGCGCACGAGTTTCAAACTGCCAGTGCCTGGATTCCCCACGAAAACTTTCCTGAAAACGTGATAATCGCCACAGAATCGGAAGCATCGGAGTATTCACCGAGGACTTCCAGCCTGAATGTTGCCCTTTGGCAACACGATGCGATTGAGTAACATCACCGGACGTGCAAGCACACACACCAGCGAACTTCACGGGCAAGACTGCGATCCATCGCAACCGAATCACGAAACAATATCGTGGATCACCTTACCGGCCACATCGGTCAGCCGGAAGTCACGGCCGGCATAACGGTAGGTGAGGCGTTCGTGATTGATGCCCA
>JAYSPO010000549.1:0-10066 GCA_043722015.1 Candidatus Kuenenia sp.
CTACTCCTGCCGCAGCAGCGAAAAGCCGCGGATAACGTAAATCAATCCGCTCCAGACTGTCACGCCGACGGCAATCCACAACAGCACATCGCGAACGCCGGGCAGCCATGGCCAGTTCAGCGATTCGGAGAGTGACAGCAGACTGGCGGTGACGGCCACACATTGCAGTGTCATCTTGAGTTTCCCCGCCATGCTGGCGGAGAAGTCTTTGCCTTCCTTTTCGAGGATGCCGCGCAGACTGGAAACGAACATCTCGCGACCGATGATGATGATCACCATCCAGGCATTTACTCCGGAATCAGCCGCCCCCTGCTTTTCGAGCAGAAAGACAAACGACCCGCACACGATGACCTTATCCACAAACGGATCCAGGATCCTGCCCAGCACGGTGATTTGCTTGTAACGCCGAGCCAGATAGCCATCAAGCGCGTCGGTGGAGGCGGCGAAGACAAACAACGCTGCGGCCGAGATCCACCAGCCGCCACTTGCGATCATCGAGAACAGTAAAAGCGAAAGCAGCAGCCGTGTCCCGGTGACCAGGTTGGGCATGTTCAGCGACTCTCGACCCAGCACGGCCTTGCGTTTTGATGCAGCCGCAGGTGCCTGATTGGAAATATCTGCATTTGACATATCGTCATTCTACTCGTCGGTCTCTTCGGCCAGGACATCCGCAACCATGCCGACCAGATCATAATCCTGTCGCTCCATGATTTCGACCGGTACCATATCGCCCGGCTGCAGATCGACACCGCGGACAATCACATTCGCGTCAATCTCCGGGGCATCGGCATAAGATCGACCGACATAAACGCCGTCGCCAATTTCTTCGTCGATCAGCACATCCAGTTCATAGCCGATCATCTTCTCTGCGTGCTCAAAGGCAATGTCCTGCTGCAACGCCATCAGTTCGTCGCGGCGAGCCTCCTTGACGTCTTCCGGAAGGTGCCCCTCCAGTTTCACCGCCGGCGTGCCTGGTTCGAGCGAATAGGTGAAGACTCCCATGCGTTCGAAGCGCGTTTCCTCGACGAATTGTCGCAATTCTTCAAACTGCTGATCTGTTTCACCCGGAAATCCCGTAATGAAGGTGGTCCGCAGAACCACATTCGGAATTCGCTCCCGCAGCTTGCTGACAAGCTCCCGCGTCTGATCGGAATTCACGCGACGTTGCATGCGTTTCAGTACCGCAGAATTGATGTGCTGGAGTGGCATATCGAGATATGGCAGGATGTTACCTGAATCCGCGATGACGTCGATCAGTTCGTCTGAAAAGTTGATCGGGTACAGGTACATCAGACGAATCCAGTCAATGCCATCGACTTTTTGCAGCTGTCGCAGGAGTTCCGCCAGACGCACTTCACCGTAAAGGTCCATGCCGTAATATGTTGTGTCCTGCGCCACAATGATCAGCTCACGCATGCCGTCATCGACCAGTTCCCGCGCTTCA
Source organism: Candidatus Kuenenia sp. (assembly GCA_043722015.1). Classification (GTDB taxonomy): domain Bacteria; phylum Planctomycetota; class Planctomycetia; order Planctomycetales; family Planctomycetaceae; genus SXXK01. The sequence continues at coordinate 1,445 of JAYSPO010000549.1, forward strand.
TCAAGCACCATCTCAATCGGCTTGGTCACATGCTTACCACGCATTGACGGAATGGAGCAGAACGTGCACGTGCGATCACAGCCTTCTGAAATCTTCAGATACGCATAGTGTGCCGGCGTGATCCGTAGTCGTGACTGATCGTTCATCGCTTTGATCGGAGCGGGACGAAAGAGTTCTCGTTGCTCCCGGTTTCCGCCAACGAGCCGATCAGCAACTTTGGTGATTTCATCACGTCCAAAAACACCGACGACGTGATCGATATCCGGCATTTCCTTCAGCAGGCCACCGTCCGCTTCCAGCCGTTGAGGCAGGCAGCCAGCCACGATGACGCCTTTCGTTTTGCCTTCCTTCTTGAGGTCCAGCATCTCCTGAATAACAGATCGCGATTCCTGCCGTGAACTTTCAATAAAGCCACATGTGTTGACAATCACAAAGTCCGCGCCATCAGGGTCGGAGACCAGCGAATAGCCGTCAAGCGACAGCGATCCGAGCATCTTTTCGCTATCGACAAGATTCTTCGGGCAACCCAGACTTACGAAAGCATATGTGCCTTTAGACTGGCCCGGTTCGCCGGAACGGCTTTGAGGCAATGGACGTGATTCGGGCAGGTCAATAATCGGAAGTGATGTCATTGAGCGAGTACTTTTGAACGAGGGTTGGTCGAAATACAGGCTTTGTGCCGGATTCCAACGTTTTGACGGCGACAGTTTACCGGCAAAGCACAAAAGGGCCACAAGCGGATTTCCGGATTCCCTGGGTTGGCGCGATTTCGGTAGCTTGACTCTCCGAGTCGAGTGAGATTGCGGTACCCTGGATAATCATGTCCGAGTCATCGCCTCAACGACTCCGCTCGAGGCAGGCGTTTCCGGAGGCGAAGGAATTCTCAATTCGACAGCGTTTTTGGCCATCTGACGGACATGAATGGCCATCTGACGGACATGAATGGCTATCCTACGGAAAACCTTCCCCGCATTACTTTGCCTTTTTTGCCAGTTCTTTTGCCGATTCGATCAGTCGGTTCTGGCGGACGGCCAGATCGTGCAGTTGTTTTTGCAGCGCGGGAAGGTCATCGGTCGTTGTCGATTGCAGCAGCCCATCGACCTGTTTTGTCCGACGATTCACCTGCAATTGCAGTGATCGAAGCACACGAATCTCGGCCATCAGTTCCACCAGACCGGGTTTTTCCTGGCTGGGATCACGTTGTTGCTGCTGCTTTTGCTGTTCCTTCATCTGCTGCATCTCTTTTTGAGTCGTCTCAATGAGCTGTTTCAGAGATTCCAGAATGTCCTTCTGAACAGATTGCGTCAATTCCCCGACTTTGTATTCCTGCATCCAGCCACTTACGGAATTCATATCCGCTTCGATATCTTCCACCGCAATGACGATGGCGACCGATGTCCCCTCTTCCTGCAGCAGATTGACGGTCTGAGCACATTCCTGGGTCAACTCCGACTGTTGCTGAGACAGCTCGCGACACCGGCCATAGTTCAGATCCAGCCAGTCTTTCTGTGGCGTCGCAGCGACACCAACCGTGCCTTCATGGATCGCAGTTTCCGCCTGCAGCATGCGTTGGAATCGTGCCTCCAGGGACGCCAGCATCATTTCCTTTTCTTCTTCACGCAACTGACGCAGCATCGCTTCCAGCTTTTCCGCCGCTGCATGCAGTTCTTCAATCGCGTTGTCCTCATTCTTCAGAGCTTCTTCTCGATTCTGCTCCTTCAATTTCTCAAGCGCCTGTTCCATCTCTTCGCGGGCTTTTTCCAGTTGCTCACGACCGGGCGTTTGTTTGTTCTTGTCAGACTTCTGCTTGCCGGATTGCTTGCCGTCGGATTTTTGATCGCCGGGCTTTGTATCTCCGGGTTTTCCTTCACTCTCAGACTTCTGGTCCGACGGTGACGGCTTTCCCTTTTCAGGCGATCCCTGCGATGGCTTGTCTGATTGTTTTGGGTCGCCTTTTCCTGATTCATCGTCCTTTGGATCCCCATCCTTCGGATCCTGAACGCCGTCTTTCGGCTCGCTCTCTTTCGGCTCGCTCTCTTTTGGCTCGCCGTCTTTGGCACCTTTGTCTTTGTCGTCGCCGTCCTTACCTTGACTGTCCTTGCCGTCCTTTGATTCCTGATCATCATGCTCACGCATGGACTTGAGCAGTTTGTCGGATTCGCTGATTGCTTTCTGCTGTCCAGGAGCGGCACTGGAGGGTGCGGGGGAATTCTGAGTCGCCGCGCGGGCGGAACGCTGTTCGGCCAGTACACCGCGCACATCCTTGAGTAGTCCGTTCAGACGATCACGTTCGCGTTCCACGGCACTTCGGCGATCTTCGCTCTGCAGCAGCGTCAGCAAAGCCTGCAGACTTTCAATCACGTCGGCCTGCTTCTCCGATGCATTCCCGATCTCACCGGATTCAATCAATGCGACCACACTTTCAATCTCTTCCTTGATTCGACCTTCTCGTCCCTTGCCGATCGCCCGACGTAACAAGTCCGCCCGCTCCGGATCCTGACGACCGAGAATATCGGCCATCTGAGTCAGCATGCGCTCGAATCGAGCATACCGTCCGCTCACGGCCAGTTGATCATCGCGCAGCGATTTCGGCGTAACGTTTTTGCCAGCGACTTCTGGCGGCGATGCAGGTGCCTCAGTGGTCGATCGCGCGTCCTGCCCCACTGTGGTTCGCAGCAGAACAAACATCGCGACGAGCGTCAAAGCGAATCCAAACGGTCGCATCATTTCGGCATTCCCAGTGGGGCAGGCTTTCTTGCCTGCCGGGCCTTCAGGAAAAAACATCGTTTGTGAATTCATAAAGCCGTCAGGAAACCTGATAAGTCCCCTGGTTTCTGCGGCAACCACGCGGTCAATCAGGGGATTGACATCCCCCGCTCGCCGAAGAAATCGATCAATTCCAATCACGTGCAGCTTACACAACAACTGCGGCTGAGCAGCAAATCAGATACCCTTCAGTTTCTCAAGCAATTCGCGCTTCTGCAGATCTTTCATATTCTGCATCAGCTCTTCAAGTTTATCCTCAATGGCCTTTCCTTCCTTCAGCAATTCGTGGAATTCCGCCATATCCCGGACGTTCTCCAGAATCAGCTTCAATGACGCAATTACGTCCGAAACCTTTTCGCTGGAACGATTTACAAGCGTTTCTGTCGGCTGTGAATCCATCGCCGCCACTCGAAATGCGCTCACCGCCCGATCGGCGGCAGCCATCATTTCGCCGGATGCGTTCTGCAACGGGCGGACGATCGTGGCACGCATATCCTCCGCTTGCTGTTGTGGGGGAATGGCATTGTTTTCCAGTTGCTGCACAATTTCCTCAAAGCCTTCGACGATCGAATTGAGTTCATTGGTCTGCCGCCGGAGGTTGTTTCCGCTGCGCGTCGCCGATGTATTCAGGCTGGCACGATCTTCCAGAATGGCTGACGCACCCGCCGCATCCACGCGCCGCGCGACATCAGCATGAAACTGCAGGTCGTCCCGCACTTCTTCCAGCTGTGCGATGACTTCTTCGAAGCGATTTCGCAGCGAAATCTCGCGTGTGTACAGCAGCGACAGCACTTCTTCGTTGCTCACAATGCGAAACAACAGCGGTTCACTGCGTGTCACCGCAGGAGCCGGGATTCGATTGTCGTCCGACGCCACGACCGACAACGTCAGCGTCTGGCCTTCAGATAACTCCAGCGGCTGCAGATCGAATATTTCGAAAGGCTCATCAGCACTTCGCTGCAGATCGAAGTCAGTCGCATTCGTGGCCGGGACCTGCCGAAATGGCCTTGGTCGCCAGGTGGATTCATCATCCACCAGAAATTCAAATCCTGCAGACCTCAGTCCATAATCATCACGAATGCGGCCCGCCACAGGAATACGGGCCAGTCGCGTTACCGCGTTACCAACGCCATTCATCTGAGCCACGACGATCGGTGGAGTGTCCGGGATTCCCTGCACGCGCAAGGTTTCGGGACTGGCCGACATCACATCGTCATCGTCATGCAGAAAGAACCTCAGATTTGCGCTGGATGGAATCTGCAGAAAGGAGTTGCCGACGGCGACCTGCGTTGCCTCAGCCGGATCGGCAGCATCGGCAGCAGTTGTCGTCGCAACGGGCGGAACAATCAGCATGCGTGCCGTGATTGTGCGTCCGTCTCCGGAAAGCAAAGGCCCACTGTCTGAATTTGCTGACGTCTGTTCGTCCCGTAACAGCAATCGTGACGAGTCACGATCTCCCGAAAATTCAAACTGATCGGAAACGATTCGCACGGCCTGCAGTGACTTGCTGCTGGTCGCCACCAGCTCAAACGACGTTCCAATCGGCAGCAGCACTTCGCTGCCCGTGATGGTCAACGCCCGTTCGCGGAGCTGATTCCAGCCCGTATATTCAGGGTACGTACACAACAGCTGTACAGAATCAATTCCCGGAGGGTTCACGACGTCGATCCGGTAGGGAACCCGCGTGCGATAGTCGCCCGCGAGCAATTCAATCTCAACGGGTTCCTGCAGTCGCGTCACGACGAATCGAAACGTGCGGTCAGACGATGTGGATACGTAGGTGCGGCTCCGCGATCCATCAACACGAATCACATCGACTCGCACACGATCCGGAACAACCCACAGTTGCCCTGTCTGCGGTCCACCATCCGGAACCGTCATCTCCAGTTCCAGATCCGCTCCGCGCGGGTGTCGATAAGTCAACCGTTGAGCAATGGTCTGAAATGCAATGCGTCGATCACCCGGCTGGGACACCGCGTGCAGCACCAGATCGGTCGTACGTTGATGATAGATTTCGTCGCACCGCACGAACGCACTCCACCAGCGTGTCAGACTCTGGGGATTCACGACACCAAGGCACGCCACTGACAACATCAAGGCACCGGACATCAGTCCGAGTCGTTTCAGATTGGAAGTATCAAAGACATCCTCAAATGCCACATTGCCGGCAAGCGCGTCAGCTTCCCGCACTGACCGTTCGAGCATTGGCTTGACCAAAGGACCTTCGTCGGGAATTCCGTGCGATGATTCGACAGACGTAATCAGGCGATCCTGAAACTGCGGAAATCGTCTTTCGATAAGCAACGCAATGTCTGAATCGCGAAGACGTCGGACCAAAGGGAAAATGACACGCGTCGCCAGGAGCAGCAATCCGCATGGCAACAACACCGCCAGCAGAATCGCGCGAAGTCCGACGGGAAGTTCCAGCTTTTGCAACTGAAACCAACCGGCGTCCAGAGTTGTCGTCGTCCAGAACACGACAGTTGCACAGCAAACAACGAACAGCAGTCCCGAAACCATGGCATCCCGGCGGAGCCGCAGCCGGACACGGCGGAGCAATCCGCGAATGGACGATGGTAAAGAAATGTAATTGACAGCTTGCGGTGACGGCATGTGAAAACGCAGCAGGAGGGTCGGATATTTTGTTTGTGCGGAGAGTCAGAAACAACGTTTCTTTCGCCGATGCAGTGTAGCAACCGCCCTGCCGGTCACAAACAGGTGCATCGAATCGGAACCCGCGCCGCTTGTAGGCGGGATTTGGCACCGATAGAATCTCCGGAACCCGCTGGTACCGACACCGCAATCCAGCAAAAAACAAAACCACCTGAAGAAAAAGGTTCCCGTGATGATTCAACGACATCCGCAATTTGCCTGGCTCGCTGGACTCAGTTTCCTGTTTCTTCTGGGATGTACAGAGAGCAATGATTCGGCTGGCTCTGCGGGCAAGACGACTACAGCAAGCTCCGCAGCGGGCAACGGGGCAGCCTTAACGACGTCCGGAATGCGACGGATCATTCTTCTGAACAATACAGATTCACCATTCTGGGACGCCGCCCGCGCGGGGATTGACAAAGCCGCTGAAGATCTGAAGCTGAAAGACGCCGGATTCACTGCCAGCATGGACACCAACAACGGAACGGACGAAGGCCAGATCGAAAAACTGCGTCAGTATGGAACGCAGGACGACATTGCGGCCGTGATTATCTCACCGACTTCGGCAACGAATCCGGCGGTCGTGGATGAGCTGAAGAAGCTGAAAGACAAAGGCCTGATCATCGGAACATTTGACAGCGATTTTGACGAAAAGTTTCAAGACGTGCGTGAGTTCTATGTCGGCACGGACAACATCAAGGGCGGTAAGGTTCTGGGAACCGCTGCAAAGAATCTGCGGCCTGAGGGCGGAGAGTACGTGCAATTCGTCGGCCTGGACAGCCAGCAGAATGCGTACCAGCGGATGGACGGCTTCACGAGTGCCGTCGGTGACAAATTTGTGCAGAAGGCGCGTCGCACGGACGACGTTGACCGCAGCCGCGCTCGCGACAATGTGCGGGATTCAATCGATCAGAACCCGAACCTCAATGTTCTGGTCGGCATCTGGTCGTACAACGCTCCTGCGATCGTGGACATTGTGAAGGAGAAAAACGTCCGGGAGAAGTTTACCATCGTGACGTTCGACGCCGAACAACTTGCGATCGAACAAATGGGGACGGGAATGATCGATGCCATGGTGGTGCAGAACCCCTTTGGCATGGGTTACGATTCCGTGAAATATGTCTTTGCGAAACTTCAGGGTGACGAAGCCACGATGGCTGAGCTGTTTCCGAACATGAAGGAACCAGGCGGCAATATTCGTGATACGGGATTGAAAGTCGTCGTACCGGATTCCGGATCGCCACTGACTCCCGGGATGTTCGAGGAATTCGGGGCTGGCGTAAAATTTCTGACGCTCAAGGAATTCCGGGGTTGGCTGGCCGAGTATAAGCTGACGAGTTCGTGAGTGAACCTAAGGCGAGCGGTTGGTCGTCAGCCCTCCGTGGCGCAACGCATGATCCACGGAGGGCTGACGCCCAGCCGCTCGCCGAGGCCGGTTTTTCCCGATGGCACCTCACAAAAATTGAAAATCGCTGAATGAATTCCCGTCCGCCATCATTCCTTCGCAAACTCTGGTCGTCAGTTGAGTTCAAACTGATTCTGGCCTGGCTGGCCGTGGTCGTCACCACAACGGTGCTCGACCCCGGCCATACCTATTGGAAGAATCCTGGCAGCTCGGCCGAGCTCATTATTCGCAACACCGTGCTGCTTGGGTTCTTTGCACTGGGCAGCGCGGTGATCATTATTTCCGGCGGCATCGATCTGTCGAGTGGTTCAGTGATTGCCATGAGTGCCACGGTCTTCGGCAGTCTGCTGATTGTGCTCGACCCGGAGGGCTTTCGTGCGGGCCATCTGGCGACATCGGCAGTGATCATGTCCACGGTCGGAACTCTGCTGGCCGGCGCGATGGTGGGGACGTTGCATGCATGGCTGATCACATGCGTCGGGTTGCCTCCGTTTATTGCCACACTGGCCACACTCGTCGGACTTCGCAGCTTCAGTCGCGGATTGACGCAGGCCGTCACAAACAATAAGTCGCAGATCGACTTTCCCGACCTCGCGCTGCGCGACGCGCTGAAAAACGTGACAAGTGTGTCGGTTGTGTTCATCGTGCTGGCATTGGCGGTGTGGTTTTTGATGAGTCGCACAGTGATCGGACGGCATCTGCACGCGATGGGTGGTAATGAGCAGGCTGCGAAACTGAGCGGCATTCAGACTGATCGTCTGAAATGGCTGGCGTATGTTCTGGGTTCCGTCGTCGCATCGATGGTCGGCATCGTTTATTTCGCGGACACAGGCTCAGCTAAGCCGGACATTTTGGCCCGAGGTTATGAATTGAACGCGATCGCAGCCTCGGTGATCGGTGGTTGTTCCCTGCAGGGGGGCGTCGGGACAATTTTCGGTACGGTTCTGGGCTGTCTTTTCCTGCGCACTGTGATTGACTCGGTCAACAAGATCGTGGGCACGGGTGCGGACGTTTACGAAGGCATGATCGTCGGGATCGTGGTCGTGCTGGCGGTCACATTCAGCCAGCGCGGAGGTGGTTCGGTCAGACGGCCGTTCTTTGGCACGCTGATTGGCTGGGCGGCGATTCCTGTTCTCAGTCTGCTTGCAGGTCTGTCGTTCATGCTCTTCTTCCGTGACAAACCCTGGTTCGGCTCGTGGCATGCAGTTGTGTTCGGAGTCATCGTCGCTGGCATACTGCTCGTTCGCGGGATTACTGAAGTAAGACAAAAGTGAGCGACACGGTGCCGGACTGTTGATTTAATCGTTTAACGGCGCGCCGAAGGCGTAGGCGGCAGCAAGCAGTTCTCGCCTACGCCTTCGGCTCGCCGTTAAACTATGAATCCCGAATACATTACAAAATCAAGAGTCCGCTATCGCTGATCCGCTCAGAATCATATCCATGGAACCCATCATCTCCATCCGCAACGTGGGCAAGCAGTTCGGTGCGGTGCGCGCTCTGGACAATGTCAGTTTTGATGTCACGCCTGGCGAACTGCATGCCGTGATGGGGGAAAACGGAGCGGGCAAGAGCACGCTCATGAAGATCCTGTCCGGAGTCATCAGTGATTTTGATGGCGAATTGCGTTTGCGGAACAAGCCCGTTCAGTTTTCCAGTACCCGCGATGCGGAGAATGCCGGGGTCAGTATTATCCACCAGGAACTGAATCTGGTCGAGCAATTGTCGGTCGCGGCCAACATCTTTCTGGGACGCGAATCGCGATCATGGCTGGGAATCCTGAATCAGCGGGAAATGGATGA
>JAYSPO010000550.1:0-3212 GCA_043722015.1 Candidatus Kuenenia sp.
CATAGAAAACGTTACAGTCAGGAAATTTTTACCGGTACGCCTTGGCACTTTTCTTTTCAGGCAGGCAGAACACCAGTCTCAGCTCAGCGCGTACCAAAAACGAACGCGACTTTCATGAGCGGCGGAATCCAGGTTGGCTGCGCTTACTTTTCAAACCATGTTGCAGATGACTGAAGTCTTGGGTCCACCAGATAAGCCCTGCGTACATAACGGAAATGGCCGTTCAATTAACGTTTTTCCTGACGCTCCGCGTGATTCGGCGCAAGACCATTATTCAACGACCACGCCCGTAACGTCCGGAGGAGTCGGGTATTGCGGGTTCATGTCTTTGAGCGTATCCACAATCACGCTTGTCACGACAAGATCACGATACCAGTTCTGGTCGCCCGGAACGATGTACCACGGGCATTCTTTGGTGGAACACTTTTCCAGCATGTCTTCAAACGCCTCCTGATAACCGTCCCAGAGTTTTCGTTTTTCGAGATCGGCTGGGTCAAATTTCCAGCGTTTGGCTGGGTCATCAATGCGTTCCTGAAACCGTTGCTTCTGTTCATCTTTTGAAATGTGCAGGAAGAATTTGATAATTCTGGTCCCCGAAGCAGTCAGCATCTTTTCGAAGTCATTGATCATTTCGTACCTTGGTCGCCAAACCGATTCCGGCACAAGATTGTGTACCCTGACCACCAACACGTCTTCGTAGTGTGAACGATTGAAGATGCCGATCATGCCTTTTGCCGGCACTGCCTTGTGGATCCTCCACAGAAAATCATGCGCCAGTTCTTCTGCAGTCGGGCTCTTGAAGGATGTTACAACGACTCCCTGCGGATTTACGCCTTCGAAGACAGAACGGATGGTCCCGTCTTTTCCGCCTCCGTCCATTGCCTGAAAGATGATCAACAGTTTCTGCTTGCCCTCGGAGTAAAGTTGAGACTGGAGCGTGATCAGCTCGCTCCGCAGAGATTGGAATAGCGCCTCACCGGCAGCTCGGTCTTTTTCAATCTTCTTTCCGTCAGTCTCTGTCCGGCTCAGGTAAACCTTGTCGTTCTTCTGCACGCGATGCTTGTTGAAGTCTGGCATGATCTTGAAGGGTCTGCTTTCTGTTGCAAAGATAAATTTCAAAGAAGCGTCGCGATCAACGGATGTCGTTCCCGGGTGCTTCATCCTGCTGAATCAATCGGTTAACGTCGGGAATCGTCGCATTGCCGCGCGGCCAACTGAGAACGAATCTTGTGCCTTGCCCCGGACCGCCTTCCACGCGGACTCGACCTCCGTGTTCTCGCAGAATCTTACGACTGACCGGCAGGCCAATACCAGTTCCTCGTGAACCTTTTGACGATTCAAAGACGTTAAAGATGGCCGCTCGCTGATCTTCAGGGATCCCCGGACCGTTGTCACTCACCGCCACCAGCAGCATATCGGCCGCTTTGTCATAACCGGTCTGGACGACCACCGCACCGTTCTCAATACCTTCGACAGCATCGATCGCGTTTGAAACAATATTCAAGACAGCGCGGTGAATTCCTTCTTCGTCAAACATGGCCATCGACACATCGTCGCCGCGACGAAACTCCAGCCTCACACCGCATTCAAGAGCGCGGGCGGCGGCGAGCTCGACCACTTCACTGACGACAGTATTGACGTCGGCCAGCTTCAGTGCGGGAACTCGATCTTTGCTGTAATTAAGCATGTCCATGACAAGGTCGTAAATTCGCGTCTGATTGCGTTCCACAATCCCCCAACCCTGGCGAATCAATTCATCTTTGTGCTCATCAAGGCCCATGCGAATCAAATAGCTGCCGCCGCGAACACCTTGCAGAATGTTCTTGATATGATGACTGAGCACCGTAATCGTCTGGCCCATCGCCGCGAATCGTTCGGCCTTGAGCATCGCGTCCTGAAATTGCCGCGATTCAATCGCCAGGGCCGCCTGACGCGCCACGGTGACAATCGTCCGCAGATGTTCGTCGGTCAAACGGGAATTTACGCCGGTGTTCATCGCCTGATCCAACGGCGTGGTTGTATCCAGATAAAGCACGCCCAGCAAATCGGAACGGCCTCGCATCGGCGCGCAGATGGCTTCGCGGATTCCGGCCGTGACGATACTCTTTCCGGAATGAAATCGATCGTCATGGCCGGCATCTGACGTACGCACCGCCATCCCGTGTCGCAGGACGTAGTCCGTGATGGAACGCGATACAGGCATCTGTGCCGATCCTGATTGACTCCCGCCACGTCGGGCAAATGCGATGGCAGTCAGGTCAACACCCACGGGATCTTTGAGTAACACGCAGCCGCGATCTGCGTCAATGGCCTGCATCGCCAAATTGAGAATGCGTTGCAGAACATCGTCCAGAGAACGAATGGGCGTCACAAGTTCTTCGGCGACATGATAAAGCAACTCAAGCCCATGCCTGCGATTTACTTCCGCAATCGTGGCTCGTGATTCGTCAACTTCGACGCTCTGCACAATCGCTGACGCGTGCATCGACCGCGAATCATCAATAAACTGAATCTGATCGACGGATGCGACCGGCGGCTGATCCGGATCGGCCATTTGAAACAAAAGCACGCTGGATCCAAACTGCAGGTTGTCGCCATTGCAGAGGACTCGTTCTGTCAGGACATGACCATTGACGCGGGTGCCGTTCGCGCTGCTCAGATCTCTCAGCACAAGATCCTCTCCGCTGTGAGAAATCCTGGCGTGCTGGCGGGAGACTTCGCTGTCGTCCAGTCGCAGATTACAACCCACACTGCGACCGATCACGACGTCCTGATCGGACGCGATCTCGTAACGAGTGCCCCGATTGGGCCCGTTGATCACCAGCAGCGAAGCTCGAAACACGGCAGGACACTCTGGAACAGGGAAATGTGCAGCAGTCTGTCATTTCACTGCATCTGCGTTCAACACTCAAGCTACGCCGCCAGACAAGCCGGTGTTCTGTCAGCCCTGAGAACCTGGAAAAAAGGGTCAGAATCGGCAGGCCGGACCAGGCGGACCCCCGTTCCGGCAGGTTGGCCAAGTGCTGAAACTACGCTCCGCATGGTCCGGCCTGCCGAAAAATCAAGTCTTGACGAGCCTTGAACTGGGCCACTGGAATGGAGTGCCCGCGCTAATTGTCCTTCAGGCTATAAAACGGGGCTGGTCGTGGAAAACTGTCTCGGTTGATGAGTCTTGAAGGACAAATGCTCATCACGGCGGAGCGTGATGGCTA
>JAYSPO010000551.1:0-12276 GCA_043722015.1 Candidatus Kuenenia sp.
AGCGAAGTGATTGAGTTCCTGCAGCAGCAGGTCGATCGGTGCCTGATGGCTGGAATTTCGGCCGAACGTATGTGCGTCGATCCGGGAATCGGTTTTGGCAAGACGGCCGGTCACAATCTGGAACTCATGTCCGCCGTGCCGAAAATCCAACAGGCCCTGCACCGCCCGGTATTGATTGGCCACTCCCGCAAACGATTTCTGTCAAAGATCCTTGGCCACACAGTGGAGGAGCAATTGGCCGGCACGATCGGCGTCGCAGTCGCATTGGCGGAACTTGGCACCGATGTCCTGCGCATCCACGACGTCTGTGCGGTTCGTGATGCCCTTGTGGCATGGGACACAATTCGATGCGGATTCTTGACTGGACCAACGGAGCGGAGCCGCTGAAATCGTTGAACATCAAGCACCAGCGGAGAAGTTACTTCGTTTAACCGCGTGCCCATCGGGCCGCGCGTCGCTGCCAATCGCGGGGCGTTGCCCACGCGGTTAAACGATATTCGATGGCACCCGTTCGAACAGGCCAGATCAACGGTGGTTATCGTTGGAATGGCACATCCGAAGCAGCAGGAACTGACTATGTAGGGAATCTTGGGCATGTTTGGGCGGGCTGGAAAGACTGCGGAGCAGTGCCAGACTTTCCGGGTGCCCAATTCGTCAAAGGATCAAACCCTGGAACTCCTTGGATTGACGGAGAGCAATCGACCGAGCAGTCGAAATATAATGGCGTGTTCCGGATCAGCGGCTCATGGGGCATTCGTGACATTGTTGACGGGACGTCGAATACGGTTGCGGTCTTTGAAAACATGCACTTCCGGGGTGGAAATGGGGCGACCTTCAACTACAACCCGAGTTCGTATACGCCTTGGATTTCGCCGTTGGCCGCAGTGCATAACTTTCGTAATCCGATCAATAATCGTAATCCACTCTGGATGCAGGGTGCCAATGACCTGCGGTGCGAATCGCCAAGCAGTCGACATACGGGTGGTATTCAGGTGCTTCTGTGTGATGGCTCGGTGAAGTTCATTTCGGAGAACTTTGACAATACGGTTCGCTACAACATTGCCGTGCGAGACGACAATCAAGTCGTTGGCGAATTCTGAGCGATTCTGGACTTCTCAGACGCGAACCTCGTGTTTTGCTCCCTCACAAAGTCCATTTGTGTGGGAGTTTTTTTATGTCGTCTGATCATCCATGCAGAACCGGTCTAGAGTCTTACTCTGTTTTATGCGAGCATCGTGCGCGCATCATTGTTGCTCGTGTCTCCGACGCGAGTCTTCCCGCCACGGAGTGACGGGCAACTTTGGGTTGCGGGCGAAGCCCGCGTTAAGCAACACAATTCGTCGATCGGTTGGAGGCAAGCGTCAGCAACATCGACACGCACACTCACATGCAGCGTTTGCGAGATTACTGTGATTGACGCCTCACCCACGCATCGACTTAACAGATTCCTGACGACTGTTTTCCGGCGGCTGATGCTCCAGTTATTCATAGCCGGACTGCTGCCAGGTCTGCTGCTGATTTCCGGTTGCCAACAAGACAAGCCAAACGTTGCGGAAGCCCCGGTGGCTCAGACGAGCTTGGGTGAAACGCCGAGTGCTCCAGAAGTCATGATAACGGAAACCGCAACGCGGCAGAGCGATGCACCTCGTGCCCAGGACTTTCATCCCGCGGGGCTTCGTTTTGTGGAATCTGCGTCGAATTTCGGCCTGAACTTTACCTACCAAAACGGCGCACGCGGAAACCTGCTAATGGTTGAATCGATCGGTGGCGGAGCGGGGTGGCTGGACATCGATCAGGATGAACTTCCGGACGTCTACTTTGCTCAGGGTGGGATTCCGAATACGAGCAACGCAGACGAGCGACCAATGGATTCACTGTTTCGGCAACTGGCTGGCGGTAAGTTCATTGATGTGACACTCGGATCAGGAACAGGCGACCAGAGTTACAGTCAGGGAGTGGCGATCGGCGATTATGACGAAGATGGCTTCGACGACATCTTTGTGACGAACGTGGGACAGAATCGACTGTATTGCAATGTTGGCGATGGGACATTTCTGGACTGCACAAATGCCTTGCCTCCGATTGATCCTCGCTGGAGCAGCAGTGCAGCGTGGGCGGATCTCGATCAGGACGGGTTTCTCGATCTGTACGTGTGCAACTATCTGCAGTATGACCCGCTGCATCCGCTGGAATGCCTGAAAGATGGACTGCCGGCATTGTGTCATCCACGGCAAATTCCGGCCTGGCCGGACGAATGTTATCGCAGTCTGGGGACAGGAAGATTTGAACGAGTGACCGACGCCTGGGGACTGAAAGTCGGTCGGGGCATCGCGACGGCGGACGCGGACGGAGATGGAGACCTTGACGCCATTATCGTTCACCAGAATGCGCCGGCAGCATTGCTGGTCAATGAATCCGCACGAGGCCATTGGTTGCACCTTCGATTCACGGGCATCAGGAGCAATCGTCGAGGAATCGGCTGCAAAGTCACCGTGCGGAGCAAGAATCATAGTTCCGTGGCACAAATGGTCGCGGGAACAAGTTTTGCGTCTTCGCACCAACCGGTTCTGGTCTTTGGTCTGGGGACCGAATCTGAGCTTGTTGAAATCGAGGTCCGCTGGCCATCTGGTATCATTCAGGTGCTCCACAATGTCACGGTGGATCAGATTTTGCGGATCAAGGAATTGATTCCGTGAATCGACAGTCTGGAATCGTTTCGCTCAAGCGCGATTCAGGCCTTTTCAAAAAACGTCTTCAGATGATCGTCACTATGGCATTGCGGCAATCAACAGTTCAGATCGTTCATACGGTCACGGTTTTCGCAATGCTGAGTTTCGGAATTGCGTGTCAGCCAACTGTTGAGCCAAAGATCCCGCAGGCGGAGACGACACCATTGACGCAGGATCGCGAGCGATCGTCGGTCGCCGCTTCGACGGAGGGTCACACAACCGCCCACGCCGATCTGCCAGCTTCAGTGAAACCCGAAACCGGCGAATATGTGGGAAGGCAAGCCTGTGCGAAGTGCCATGCTGAGATTTCAGTGACCTACGACTCACACCCCATGTCCAGGTCCATGTCCACAGTTGAAGAGACCGAGGTTATTAAAACAGGCAAGCATGTAAGTTTTGATCCTCCTGGCCCCTGCCGCTACGTGGTTGCGCGGGACGATCAGGGACTTAAACAAACGGAAGAGTTCGTTGATCTGTCCGGTGAAATTGTGTACCGCGACACCGTTCCTGTTCACTATGCCGTTGGGTCCGGCCAGCGTGGCCTGTCTTTTATCACGGATCGTCACGGCCCGCTGACGATGAGTGTGGCCACATGGTACTCGACGAAGAATGTGTGGGATTTGTCACCGGGCTATTCGCCATCCGGTCATGCGAGATTTGGCCGCCGTGTTGCCGATGGATGCGTATCGTGTCACGTCGCGCGCACGAACAGTATCCCGGGAGAACACAATCGATTTGAAACACCGCCGTTTGCTGAATTGTCGATCGGTTGTGAGAGATGTCACGGACCGGGAAAGGAGCATGTGGTCTTTCATACGCTTGAAACAAGACCAACGACTCCCGATCCGATTGTGAATCCCGGTTCGCTCGGGTTCACGCAACAGCTCAGCATCTGCTACCAGTGCCATCTGCATGGGGAGGAACGCATCGTCAGGTCCGGCCGAAGTGAGTATGATTTTCGACCTGGAGAACAACTTTCTGATGTGTGGGTCGCATTCGTCAACGGCTCTGGCATTCAGACTGATGGTTCAACAGCCGCTGTCAGCCAGGTGGAACAGATGCACGTCAGTCGCTGTTTTGTCGAGTCCGATGGTCGCATGACATGTACGAGCTGTCACGATCCACATTTGTCCCCGTCGCCACAGGAACGAGTCGAGTTTTATCGCAGCCAGTGCCTTGCGTGTCATGAAAAAACGGATTCTGAATGCCGAATGGCTAAGCCTGAACGCCTGCAACAGGTTCCGGACGATTCCTGCATCCAGTGTCACATGCCGGCACTCAATGCCGGTGATGTTCCTCATACAGCACAGACGGATCATCGTGTGTTGCGAGTTCCTTCAGCGGCCGCGCCAGAGGTGGCTAAGGGCGTGCCCACAATTTTTGAACCGACATTGTTTCCGGTGCCCGAGGCCGCGCAGCGTAGAGCACGCGGCATCCTTATGGCGAACAAGGCAGAGAATGAGCAAAACATCTCGGCAGCAGCCACCGCGATCCTGCTGTTGGATCCGTTGGCAGGAGAAAATGAAAAAGATGTGCCCGTCTTTGAAGCTCTGGCCACATGTCTGGCGATGACAGGAGACCACAATTCAGCACGCACGCTGCTCACGAAGGCAGTTCGCCTGGCACCGCGCAATGAGCATGTCCTGCGTCTTCTTGTGATGAACAGCGGTGAGAGGAACAACTTTGTCGAAGCACTCCGGTATCTGGATCGCGCCGAAGCGCTGTCCCCGGATGATGGCACCGTGCTGCTCCAGCGCGTTCGCATCCTGAGCCAACTTGGTCGTCGAACGGAAGCCTTTACGGCCGCCAGGAGATCTGTGCAGTTGTTGCCGAATGACTTTGGAGCACGTGCCGCTGTGATCCGGCTGGCAATCGAACTTGGAATGCAGGATGTGGCCAATGAACAACAGGCCACTCTGGACCGAATGCAGAGTGCCGCAGCGAAAGCATTCCCGCAATCAATTCCTGTTCAGTCAGGTGGCAGGTCATCGCCATGAGTTATTGCAGATTCATCGCACTTTTATTGCTGGCGATGCTCTCCTATGGGTGCATCCATTCTGATATTGCTCAACCAGAGGTGCCTCCGGAACAAAGGTTTTTTGGAAGTGCAGAGGTCATTCAGGTGCGTGCGACGGGATGTGAATACGAGTGGAGTTTTATCGTGCCCGGTGTTGATGGCCTGATCGGGACAACGGACGACGTGAGCCTGAATTCCGTGCTGTGGTTGCCGCCAAACCGAAAGATCCGGCTACATTTTGCGAGTCGCGACTATGTCTATACATTCCTGCAGGCGGATCTGAATATTAACGAAATCGCAGTTCCGGGGGTCTTGACTGAGGCGAGTTTTTTTTCGCCTGCGGAGGGCGAGTTTGACATCTCCGCATCACCGCTGTGCGGATTTATGTTTGCACATGCGGGCTATCGACCGTACATCAAGGTCGGGCTTCCTGAGGAACGGCCAATACATGACGACGTCATTTTATTTCATTCCCCACAGCCGTGATCATGCAGGTGATCGGCCTGGGTTCTTTCACCGAGTCTGGCTTGCGCTGCTCGTGCTGACAAGCATGCTCGGGAATGCCGGGTGTTCGGATTCCGGTGACGCAAAATCCACTTCGCCTCAACCTGCCAAAGTTTCAGGCGTGTCGGCGAAGGTTTTGCCGCGTCCTGATCTCGATGGGGTGTTTCATGTTCATGAGGGCGATTCGATTCAGGACGTACTTGATGCCGCCGCTGCAGATCCGGTTCGAAAGCATGTCGTCATCCATGAAGGAACGTATCGGCCTGCCTGGGCATCGCAGGCCATGATCAGGTTTCACGCAAGACATGATGGAATACTTCTGGAAGCAAATGGCGAAGTCACGCTGACTGCCGAGAATCGAGACGTGGCGGTTCCGGGTGATTCAGGTTATCCGGCCGTTGTGAATCATGTCATCTACTTTGGCGATGGTGTCTCAAGTGCCACCAGATTGAAGGGAGTGCGAATTACCGGGGCCAACGGATTTGCGACCAATGCAGAATCTGACGGCCCGATCGAACCGCATTCTCATCAGGCGGGATTAGAAAAGAAGCTGTTCTTCTACATGGACGGCGGCGCGATCAAGATTTTCGGGGCATCCTGCCCGGTCATTGAATGTGTAGAAGTTGTCGGCAACCGGACTCATTTATGCGGCGGCGGGATTTCGATCGAACAACGCGGGTTCAATGAAAAGCCGGTGCAGATAATCGATTCCAGATTCCTCGACAACAGATGTCCGGCGACAGGGTCTGCTGTTGACGTGTTGGAGGGCAGTTCCGCCGTCATTCAGAACTGCCTGTTTGTAGGCAACATTTCGAACTCCGGCATGGCCGAAGTGCAGGCCCGGTACGGCCTGCGATACAACGAAACACATGGTTGCGGGGCATTGACTGTTTTTCCCGGGTCGAGTGCCGATGTCAGTCGCTGCACGTTTACGCAGAACTGGAACGGCGCGGACGACAAAGGCAAATCAAGTTATCGCGACTGCATTTTCTGGATGAATACTGCCAGCGACGGGTCGCTTCCCGGTGGAAGTTACGAGTTGGATATTGGAGAATTCGTGTCGGTGGTGAATTGCCGGTTTCACGGCACCACAGTTGTTGTGCGCGGAACGGTTGATCCGGAAGGGAATTCATTCCAGGCAACAGATCCATTGTTCAACTCTGATTTTGAGCCTCGTAATCCCGAATATGACAACGCAGGATATCGCACACATGATCCCGAACGAAACCCGGACTCAGCAGGCACATCCAACTCGCCTGGTCTGGATGACATTCCTTAAGAATGAGTCCGATAGAATTCTCACTGGGTTCGCACGTGCACTGCCGGTCATCGCAGTCCTGCTCCTGATTTCGGGCTGCACCGATCGAACTTCAGACAAGCAGAAAGCGAATCCAACAAAGAGTGTCCCGGACACTCAGGCCGAAACCTCGACAACACGCGCGGCCGTGAATTCCGGTGCATCGGTCCTTGGCAACGTTGGTGACTTTTCCCTGACGGATCAAAATGGAGAAACGGTTACCCGAAAAAGTCTTGACGGTGATGTTTGCATCGCGACGTTCATTTTCACGCGCTGCACATTGACTTGCCCGTTGCAGTCCCGATGGATGGCAAAGTTACAGGAACGCCTGAAGAAAGAACCATCGTGGGACAGCATACAGCTTCTCAGCTTTACAGTGGATCCAGGGTTCGATACTTCATCAGTGCTGAAACAATATGCAGACGTTCTCAAGGCGGACGACAAGCACTGGCACTTCCTGACCGGCTCGCGCGAAGAAATCTGGGCTCTGTGCAAAGACAGTTTCCATCTTCCGGTCGCTGAATCCCCGGCCGACAATTCACTGCCAATTGTGCATGATCCACGTGTCGCCCTGATAGATCGAAAAGGCCGCATTCGCGCCTATTTTGATCCAGTGAGCCAGGACAGCTTGGCCCCGATCCTGGAGACTCTGGGGCTGGTTCTGGCGGAGTTCGAGCCACCGGCAGGTGTATGGGATTTTGATGATGCAGGCAAAGATGTGACGCATCTGGCACAGCCGCCGGAAATCCTGGATTCTGATTCCTGGTTGACCGAACGGATTGCGGATCAGACAGCCCGACTGAAAGAATCGAAGGTGTATCATGATTTTCAACTCGCCGATCAGATTAAAGCATCCGGCATCAATTTTCGTAATCAGATTCTGGACGAACATCGGTCCCGCCTGCAGGTCAATCATTTTGATCATGGCAACGGCATCTGCATGGCGGACGTCGATGGCGACGGTTTGCAGGATCTGTATTTCGTCAATCAGGCCGGACCAAATTCACTCTATCGAAATCTGGGCGGTGCCAGATTTGAGGACATCACAGCACAGGCTGGAGTCGCTGTGCCGGATCGGGTCAAGGTCTCAGCATCGTTCGCAGACATCAACAACGATGGCAAGCCTGACCTGTTTGTGACCACAGTACGAGGCGGAAATCTGCTGTTTCTGAATCAGGGTGAGGGCCGGTTTACCGACGTTGCAGATCAGTTCGAAGTGGGCTATGTCGGGCATTCCTCCGCCTCAGTTTTTTTTGACTATAATCGGGACGGGTTTCTTGACTTGTTTGTGGCCAATGTCGGTAAGTACACGACTGAAGAATCGATCAGGGTTCGCGACGACCGCACGACGCAGCTTCCGGCCGCGGGGATCAATTACTATGCGGGAATGAAGGACGCCTTCGGCGGACATCTCAAGCCGGAATTGAATGAATCCAGCATTCTGTATCGCAACGAAGGAGGAAAGAAATTTGTGGATGTCTCCGCCGAAACCGGACTCAACGACACTGGCTGGGCCGGAGCAGCCCTGCCGATGGATGCCAACGAAGACGGCTGGGTGGACCTCTATGTCATGAATATGCAGGGAACTGATTCGTTCTACGAAAATCAACAGGGCACATCGTTCCTTGTGAAAACCGATTCATTTTTCCCAAAAACACCCTGGGGGACAATGGGCGGTCAGGTCTTCGATTTCGATAACAACGGCCACTTCGATCTGATGCTGACAGACATGCACTCGGACATGAGCGAAACCGTTTCCCCACAGCATGAAAAAGCGAAGGCCAATATGCAATGGCCGGAGTCATTTTTGAAGACCTCCGGACGCAGCATCTATGGCAACGCCTTTTACCGAAACGAGGGACAGGGGAAATTCTCGGAGGTGTCGGACGAGATTGGTGCCGAGAATTTCTGGCCGTGGGGCATGAGTTCCGGCGACATCAACGCGGATGGCTTTGAGGATGCGCTGGTTTCATCCAGCATGTGCTTCCCGTACCGCTACAGCACAAATTCACTGCTGCTAAATGATCAGGGGCAACGGTTTCTCGATAGTGAATGCGTGGTTGGACTGGAGCCTCGAAAAGGCTCTCTGATTGCACCCTGGTTCGAACTGGACTGTGCCGGAACAGATCAAGCCAATCCGCTCTGCCGCAATCGGACAGGAACGCTCGTCGTCTGGTCTGCCGTCGGCAGTCGTTCGTCGTTACTGGTTGACATTGATGAAGACGGCGATCTGGATGTCATCACAAACGACTTTAATACCCGACCGCAACTTCTGATCAGTGATCTGTCGGAACGGAATACTTCCGTCCGTTATCTAAAGATCCAGCTTGCCGGGAAAACTTCCAACAGAGATGCCCTCGGCAGCAAAGTGACTCTCAAGGTCGGAGATCGACTGTGGTATCAGCAGCACGACGGACAGTCGGGCTACCTTTCTCAGAGCTCCGGCGCGTTGTATTTTGGTCTGGGAGACGTGAGTTCCATTGATCAGATTTCCGTACAATGGCCGTCTGGAGAAACACAAGTGCTGGAAGGGCCGATCGAGACCAATCAGTTGGTGAAAGTCGAAGAGGCTGAGCCGGTTCCATGAGTCGAGCGGTGGGAGTCGGTTCGTTGGCCCGGTTCGCGTCGTCTGTCAGAAATTTCAGGCGTGGGTGCGATCTGTTCAGTCCGTCGAAACACGCGGAAATCCGGGTTTTGTGGTGATTCATTGGATGGAGTTGGAGATTTGCATTCTTGAGCTGTTTGTTTGGTTTGTCGAATTTCAATGGTTCCCCATCCGGCTTCACGCCGGTGGAAACCCGGTTTGACGACTACCAGACAATCGCTGCCGCCGCACTTCCGGCCCCCAACTGGCTTTATGCCAGTGGATGCCAGGTTTGACAACTTTGCAGATTGGATCGCCATCGTGACCTCTGTCTCTGACGCGGTGCTTGCCATAGTTTTCAAACCGAGCTTCCACCGACGCAAGGTCGGGCGGGGAGCAACGTCTTGTGTTTATTGACTTAGTTGCCAAACCATTGGTCCACTGGCACGGGGCCAGTGGGGCCAATAGACCAGTGTTTCTTCACTCGTGAACTCACACACGTTTGGCTGACGCAATCTACAAAAATGACACAGAGAACTCTGGACTGGACAGATCGTACCCTCAGCGGTTCGCCCGAGCAACTACGTCGCGAACATCCACAACCTATGGGACGGCGGACACTGTCAACTCGCCAGAGTAGAAAGTGACAAGCGGTTTTTCGGAAGCCATCCATTGCAGAATCACTCTGTATCTTCCAGGCTTTGACGGGGCGGGAACGTCCATTTTGAATGTCGCAAGATCACCTGACTGTTTGAGTTCCGCCATGTTGGCCCCGGCCAGTGTCGATTCATCGCGAAAGACGGCACAGACAACGCCGCCCAGCGACTCCGGTGGCTGTTCAAACCGAATCTTGCCATCGATGCCGACGTATTCAGCGTTAGTCAGTTCAATCGATTCCTGAGACAGCTCAGGCTGGCCTGCTACCCATACCGGCAAGACCAGAACCGCTCCCAGCTCTTTCTTTATTGGCTGCGGATAAGTCACTTTGGCATAGCTGACGCCTTCAAGATTTCCATCGCGGTCGTCGTTTGACCGGAGCCTGAAAACCAGCAAAACCTCGGTCGCCGCAACAACGAGCACTGTCGCTAAAAACTTTCCGCTGATTCTGATTTTCATCGGTCTGCCAAACCTTGCCAATGTAGTGCTGAATTTGACGCCGAACCAGGCGAGCACTGGATTGCAACTTCTATTCAACAGTAAGGTTGTCACAAGCCACCCTGACTTCGGCGACCTCAAGCAGTTCTGCTCGTAGCCCGGTGCCTGGATTGGTGTATACTGCAGGCGGATGGCATTGGCTCGTTTCACCGCGTGCCCAGCGGGCCGCGATTGTTTTATTTGACATTTCGTATCTGAGATTTGAAATTTGAGATCCAAAGCGCGGGGCTTTGCCCACGCGGTTAGACGATTGTGCCATCCTCAACCGCCTGAGGTATAGTCAATGTTCAGATACCAACCGCCGAAAGACTCATTTGGGCCTGTGACGCTACCGTGGTAGTGAAACTCTTCATCGACGTACTTTCCAATTCGGTACACAACAAGCCATGACGACACACGTATGTCGCCTACTCATACACGATCAATGCATCCGATGGTTTCCGCGAACCCAATTCGGACCAGACTTCTGTGGCCACATCGTTTGAATAAAAACCCACATGTCCGTCGGCAAACGCGACATAACAGCCATTGCGATGCAACGATCCAGCGGTCTTTATCGCGAAGTTGAGTGTAATACCAAACGGCACTCTGCCTGAGCACTCAGGACTGCGGGGAGGAATAATGAAACGAGCAGGCGCAGAATTGCCAGGCTTATCACGACATCCATGAGCGAGATCCCGCGTCTCGTCGCCATCGGTCGAACTCGCATAAAAGTGCTCCTGACCCCGGACTCACACACGACGAACAGTTTGGCATTCCTGGTTTCTTGAAGTGCATGTCAAAGCGAGGGTATTCGCATATGAGCTGCATCTCAACCCCCCTTTTGGTCATTTCACCAAAAATCTGCGAACTTCGTTTCTCTGCTCAGGGCTTGGATCGTTGAGATTCCTGACTCCATCACGAGTATGCATATTGGCTGATGCATTTTGCACTTTCCGACACATCGAATTCGATGCCACAGCTTTGGCGTTTTCCTGCGTAAACCTGGACTCGGTCTCATTGGTGCATCGACAAATCGCAGGCGCGTCGTAAGATGATGCTGCTTCGTTCATTTAAGGATAAGTCATATTCCATTCATGAAATTCTGCCAGTGTTGATCCTCGTTCTTCGAAAACAGCCGCAGAGTTGCTTCGCCGTCGTTGCTGTCGGACTTCTCTTTCTGACTGGATGTGGCTCAGACAACGACGCCTCTGACAAAAACACCCGCGGACCAAATGCGGGCGTTCAGGAGTATCGTAAAACTCCCGACCCAAATATCGTTCCACACAACCCTGTGAAATCCAGCGATCCGCATGAGCGGATGATTCAGGTCCTCGCGGAAATTGCGGCGAATACGGCCGACACAAATCCATATCTCGGCGACATGGACGTTCGGAAATTGCAGTCCGAATTTGATCATCAGCTGCCGGGGCAGACAGGTGAGGAACTTCGCATTCGGACTGGGCTTGGGTTCCATCTGCTGCGAATTGGCAAAAATGAAAAGGCGATTGGTCATCTCGAAGCCGCAGTCAATCTGGTCATGAGTGGGCAGGTCGCTTCCACGGAAGATTCTGCAGAAACGCTGATCCTGCTTACAGCTCTCGCATGGCTCCGAAAGGCGGAAGTGGAAAACTGTCTGGATTCTACCGTAGCAGAAACCTGTATCTTTCCGATCGTACCTGTGGGGGTGCATCAATCGCCGGAAGCCGCCCGCAAGGCGATGCGATATTTGCAGTTGCTGCTGGAGCGTCGTCCAGAGAACAAAACGGCTCGCTGGCTGTTGAATGTCGCGGCCATGACCGTGGGAGACTATCCGAGGGCCGTTCCACCGAAGCTGGTGATTCCCATCAATCGATTCGACGGGACAGCTCCCCTGGCCCGATTCGAAAACATTGCTCGTGAACTGGGCGTCGATGTCGCCAGTCTCAGTGGAGGTCTGATCGCTGACGATTTTGACAACGATGGCTGGATCGACCTGATGGTCTCGGATTGTCATCCAGCCGGTCAGCTG
>JAYSPO010000552.1:0-1007 GCA_043722015.1 Candidatus Kuenenia sp.
CAAAATCCAGCCGCTTCTGGATGAAATGGCGATTGCGGCGTGCATGGCGTATGTGGATCTGAATCCGATTCGAGCGGGGATCGCGTTGACTCCGGAGACAAGTGATTTCACCAGCGTGCAGGAGCGAATTCTCGATCGGCATTCGGCGGTGAATATTGGAGACACATTGCAATACCCCTCATCCGACCTGTCGGCCGCCTTCTCCCCCGATTCGGGGGAGAAGGGAGATCATGGCGATGCTCAGGACCACAAAATTGAGCATGGTGAGAACGCAGGCTGGCTGGCTCCTGTCACACTTGATCCTCCGCGAAAGAAAGTTCGCGAGGCGCAGTCCTCTCGCCGCGCCAGCAACAAGGGTTGCCTGCCGATGACACTGGATGAGTATCTGAAATTGCTGGACTGGACCGGTCGTCAGCTTCGCAAAGACAAGGCTGGAAGAATTCCGTCTGAGTTCGGACCGATTCTGGAACGCCTCGACTGCAGTGCAGAATCATGGTTGGATCTGGTGCAGAATTTCCGCAAACGCTTTCGGACCGAGGCCGGTCGTCCTGCCACACTGCAAAACGCGAGTTCACTTCGCCGCACCCGCCGCCACGCCAATTCATCGGCGTGACGAGAATCAACAGCCGAACCAGTTAAAGACATTGGGGCCATTCAGAGTGACTTGACCATTGAACAGGTAACGACCTGGGCCTTTGACAATCTGAACCGCGTGACTCAGATCACTCAGCCGGATCCGGACGGAGCGGGCGCTTTGACGTCTCCGGTCACGAAGTTTGCGTTTGACGCCCTGAGCCGCCGGACTTCTCTCACAGATCCGGACAACAACGTCAGGGAAGCTGGGCACGTTCAGTTCGATGATCACGCTGTGATGCACGAGGCGATCGATGGCCGCGGCTGTGGTCATCGCATCCTTGAAGATCTGGTCCCATTTGCTGAAGGCAAGGTTGCTCGTCAGCAGCACGCTCCCTCGTTCGTAGCGTTCCGCCAGAAGTGTGAACAGCACT
>JAYSPO010000553.1:0-2350 GCA_043722015.1 Candidatus Kuenenia sp.
CCCAAAATCAAGCATCGACGAGGCACCAGGCCTTAGTTCAGGATGGTATCTGGATATTCGAGGGCTTGAACGAGGGCAAACAGCGAAGGCACGAATTGCAAATACCCGCGCTGGATGCAGCGCGGGTATTTGACGGTCTACAAATTGTTTGCAGAGTTCTCGCTGATCACACTGAGTGATCAGTTCTTTCGCTTGTCTCCATTGCCGTAGTGCAGGTAATCATTGCCATCCTCACCGAACAGGTCATCCTTTTCGTTGTCGTCCGTGATCGTGCCAATAAAGCTCAGCGCGGCGGTCAGATGGTCGATGCTCCATTCGGCAAGAGCCTGGTCGAGTGCGATCAGGTCATTTTCATTGGCCGTTGAACCGCCGATGATCAGGTCGTTGCCTCGGCCCCCCTGCAAGTTATCCTTGCCCGTGCCGCCGATGAGGATATCGGCTCCACTGCCGCCCTTGATATCATCATTACCGGAGCCGCCACTCAGGACGTCGTTCCCTCGACCGCCCTGAATGTTGTCCTTACCGGCACCCCCGAACACAAACTGCGAAATGGCGGCGTCGGCTCCCCCGTCGCTCCCACCATCTGAGCCTCCGTTGTACTGGTCATCACCGTCGCACAGGTAAGCCACGACGCGATTGATGGATGAGATCGCAAAGGTCTGCTTGCCGCCATCGTGACCTCCATCACTGCCGCCGGTCTGATTCAGTTTAGCATCGACCTTCAGTTCATTCTTCTTTTTGTCAAACTTCAGGTTCACGTGGCCGCGACCCGGAGTACCGATGATGTACAGCGTGTCGTTGACGACACCGGCACCTTGAACCACGGCGGTTGTAGTCGATGTAGCCGTACCGCCGTTCCCATCATTGACGGTGACTGTGACGGTGCAACTATAAGTGCCTGTCACGCTGGTCTGCGACTGCCGTGTTTCCAGCATTTCCGCCGCAGGCTGTGTGCTGACCACACTTCGCGAACGCTTTCGACTGGCCTGAGCCGGACGGCGGGAATTGGATTTCGGCAGCGAGTTTTTAAAGAGTGTCAGCCAGGAATTGATCAGCATGGGAAAGCCCTCAGGAAAGTGAAATTGCCCCGGACCACTTCAAGAATTGCTGACCGGAAGGTCTGAGCAATGTCAGACAACGGATTCCAGCCCACAAAAGTGGCCCCTCTATCCTCAAACCACCGTTTGCTCGAAACCTGTGCCAAAAAGTTTTTCGAGTGGGAAAATACGGCAGTAGGTCCTGCCTGCAGTAGGTCCTGCCTGCCGGGCAGGACTTCGCGACCTGTCGCGACCTTGGTTGCACGTGGTTTGCCAATGTCAGCCGGGTTTGGCTGTTGCACGTCGCGCGGGTTCGCCTTGCGGCGAAAGTCCTGCCCGGCAGGCAGGACCTACCAAACGCAGTCATTTCCGGCAGAAATGCCCTGCATAGATGGGTCCTTTTTGCTACCATGCGCTGCATGATTCGCAGGCCTGTGACAATCGGATTTTGGCATGGTCGGCTGCCGCATTGGGAGGTCGAGGATGGACGCTATTTCGTGACGATCCATCTCCACGGAGCCATTCCGCAACAGGGTGAAGATCGGATCGCTCAGCAGGCGGAGGAGCTCAAGAATCGCTCCGTGTCGGCAGCGACAGACACCGGTCTGCCACTGATGCGGACTATCTTCCGCGAGATGGAGGAATGGCTGGACCAGTCGCAGTTCAATGCGTTGCTCAGCACTCCTGAAGTTGCGAGCATGGTGGTTGAGGCCATTCGGCACCGGATGAGGATTGGTCGCTGGCACGTGTATGAATTTGTGGTGATGCCCAGCCATGTCCACTTGTTTCTCAGCGTCTTGAATGGCACGCTGAAAGAATCTCTCGAAGACTTCAAACGCTGGACCGGACATCAGGCTGCGAAGCTGATCGCACTGCCGGGCGATCGTTTCTGGCAAGATGAATGGTTTGACCATTGGTCCCGGAGCGATGAACAGGACGAACGTATCGCAAAGTATATCCGCCAGAATCCAGAGAAGGCCGGACTGATTTTCGACCATCGACAATGGAAATATGGCAGTTGGAACATGTAGGTCCTGCCTGCCGGGCAGGACTTCGCGGCTTGCCGCGACCCTGGTTGCATGTGGTTTGCCAATGTCGGCCGGGTTTGGCTGTTGCACGTCGCCCAGGTTCGCCTTACGGCGAAAGTCCTTTCCGGCAGAAAGGACCTACCAAACACAGTCCTGCCGACAGTAGGTCCTGCCTGCCGGGCAGGACTTCGCGGCTTGCCGCGACCCTGGTTGCATGTGGTCTACCAATGTCAGCCGGGTTTGGCTGTTGCACGTCGCGCGGGTTCGCCTTGCGGCGAAAGTCCT
>JAYSPO010000554.1:0-3729 GCA_043722015.1 Candidatus Kuenenia sp.
AAATGCATGGGCAGAAAAATAGCAGCCATTTTTTTGCCCAACATTTTTTTGCCCATAATGTTGAGGCCAGATACATCTTAGCCCGGCGGCGGATCGTTGAAAAACAACGCCGCATCCGGTTTCACTGCGTTGAAGCAGGCTGCGTTCGATGGTCATCTTTCTGCCGACAATTGCGTCTTTCCAGGTGTCAGTGAAAATTATTGTCGCATGAATCGTGCAGGGCCTCTTTCAGTATCTGGTTGCCGGGATCGGCCCAGCCAGACAAGACCGACTCCGGCGCAACTGATCAAAACCGATGTCGCCAGGAACCAGGCGGGCAGCGACGACTCATTTTCAACATTCAGATTCAATCCGATGAATTGCAACACAGGATCCAGTTCTTTCAATGACAGCAGCAATCCATTGCTCAACGCGTGCATCACAATGCCGGGGAAAATGCTGCCGCTGGAGAGCCGAATCCCGCACAACACCAGACCGAGCAGAAACGTTGCCGGAAAACGTGCCAGTGTCATCGACGGATCGACGATCACATGAAACGCGGCGAAGACAAACGTGCTGATCAGCATCGGTCGCAGCCACGACCTTGTGTTCTTCTGAAGCGTATTGATCAGGAATCCGCGAAAGAACAATTCTTCGCAGACTGCCGGGATCAGCGCCAGCGTGACGATGCGAATCAGGAACGGCGTTTCGGACGTCAGGCGTTCTGCCAGTTCCTTGAGTTTCGTGTTGTTCAGGATCTCCATCCACTGCAACGGGGCCTTCGAAAAAATCAGGACCTGATACGCGATCGTCCACATTGTGCAACCCAGCAACGCGGCTCCGATGAGCGTCGCCATGTGAAACTTGTGTAGGGCGAAGACTTCGACTCCGGATACATGAAACCATTTCGTAATCGCTGCTGGAAACACCGCGAACAGAAGGATCGTCAACAGTCCGGAAAGCATCAACTGCCCGGACAGATTCTCAGGCGACACAACCCGGCTCCGAAGACCGGACAAGACGAGAAACAGGGGAACCAGTAACAGCAGCCAGCCGATGCCGATCTCCATTGGAATCTGCGAGCGAATTTTTCCGGACCGTTTCGCGAACATCGACAAACCTGCGGAACTGCCGAACAACACCGAGTCGCTTCCAAACACACTCGCCGCCACTCGTAACGCCAGTACTGTGTAGACAAGCGTCGACAGCAGCGTCACGGCATAAAGATGTGTCGCGGCGGTTCCCTGAAACAATTCGCGGCCAAGCAGAACGATGTTGACCAGCGGCACAAGTGCCAGCCCGACTGTCAGATGCACACCGGGCATGAGGCTCAGAATTCCCGGCGCGAGTGACACCAGCATCAACGGAATGAGCCATGCCTGAGCCTCACGAAAACTGCGGGCAAAGCTGGTAATTGACAGTAGCACGGC
This sequence comes from Candidatus Kuenenia sp., assembly GCA_043722015.1. Lineage (GTDB taxonomy): Bacteria > Planctomycetota > Planctomycetia > Planctomycetales > Planctomycetaceae > SXXK01. The sequence continues at coordinate 1,410 of JAYSPO010000554.1, forward strand.
AGAAAAAAATGACGCGAACACCACCAGTAATACCAGAATCTGAAAGAACATCTCCAACGTGGCACCGTCCGCCAGGAGGACGCGATCGAAGCCGGTGGCGTACAGCGTCAACAACATCGCGACCAGGTTGATGACAGCCGTCAGGACGGCGACCGTCAGCACCGCGATGAATTTTCCGGTCAGCAGATGAGCACGCGAAACGGGCGCGGCCATCAGGATTTCCAGCGTGCCGCGTTCACGTTCGCCAGCTGTCAGATCGATTGCCGGATAGACAGCGCCAGTCATCGTCATCAGGACGAGCATCAGCGGCAGGAAGGCCCCGAGTGGCGAGGATTTTGGCGCGTTGCTGGCCACCGATTGCCTGGAGATCGTCGGCATGATGCCGGAACCCAGCCGAGTCTTATCCAACAACATCCGCAGTTGGCGATCACGAAATGCCAGGATTCGTTTTTCCACTTCAACCGCAGCACGCAGGCTGAATGTGTCACCGCTGCGGCTGAGAACCTGGAAATCTGTCGGCTTAATCTTCCCAGTGGTCATGTCCCGAACGGCGGGTGTCTGACGAACGCCCACATCGACTTCTTCGGACTGCAGGAATTCGGCGATGTATTCTGCCTTCGCCGGACTCTCGTATCGCTGAAACCGGATTGACGGACCTTCCGCATCACCACTGTTTGTCAACGATCCGATGGCCGCACCGGTCGCAGAACCAGTGAGTGAGCTGGCAACATCCTGCAGCGACGTCTCGGCATCCTGTTTCGTCGATTTTTCTGTGGCATCGTCCGCGTGTTGAGCCTCGCGATTTCGGTTTTGGACGTTCTCCGACTCATGTTGTTCAAGCATCGCGGTGGCCAACTCGACCGAAATGCTGCCGTCAAAAACCACGACGGCGGGTGGAGCATCCGGATTGATCCGCTGGATCGCAAACTTCTGAACCACAGTACCGAGCAATGGATATACGATTAGCGGCATCACAATCAGCGTCACCAGTGTGCGTCGATCTCGCAGCGATTCCCGAAGTTCCTTCCGAGCCAAACGCAGCACACGAAAAAACGGCGACGACGCTTGTCGTGCCAAGCCGGCGCCAGGTTTGTTTTCCCGACGATCTGGTTCATCGTTGACGTGTTCGCTGTCTGGATTCACGCAGACCTGCCTTCATGTGCTGGAATTGCTGCCACGGGCTGAGGCTGCATGGATTCTTCGGTTGTGGAATTATTCTCGTTCATCAGATCCAGAAACATATCGGTGATGGATTCGCGTCCGGATTTCTGCCGCAACTCCGTCAACGTTCCCTCCAGTTGCAGACGACCACGGAACATTAGCCCAAAGCGATCACACAGGCGTTGAGCCTCTTCCAGTCGATGCGTGCAGAAGATCACAGCCTTGCCCATTTCCTTCAGACGTGCCGTGAAATCGAAGATTCGTTTCGAACCCACAATATCCAGTCCTCGGGTCGGTTCATCCATCAGCACGACGGGCGGATCATGCATGAGTGACCTTGCAAGATTGACACGTTGCTGTTGTCCGGTACTCAGGCCGGAACATGGTCGGTCAATGAAACTGTTCAGGTCAAACAGATCGGCAAGTTGCTCGATACGCCGATGCGCATTGTCTTTGGGGACATCATAGAGGTCCGCAAAGTAGTGCATCAATTCTCGCGGTGACAACCATTGATACAGCCCGGCACTGGCCGAGACCAGGGCTACGCTGCGTTTGACCTGTTCAGGTTGAGTCGCCACATCGAATCCTGCAACGGAGGCACTACCGCTCGTCGGCTTCATCAGACCCAGAATCATTCGCAACGTCGTGGTTTTCCCCGCCCCGTTCGCCCCCAGGAGCCCGAACACTTCACCACTTCGAACATTCAGCGACAACCCATTGACCGCATGCACGTAACCGACAGGTGTCGTGAAAGTCTTACGCAAATTGCGGGCTTCGATCAGATCGAGCATGGTTGATTTTCACGAATGAAGTGTTTCGCCTGGGTGGCAAACCAGCCAAAGGCTGCACAGCACTACGCCGATGGACTTCAATTCTCTGGCGAATTCCACAAGATCTGAGGATGTCAGGGTCGCCTGGAGTCTGTTTGAATACCGTTGGATTTGTGAGCGGCAAGGCGCTAGCCGCCGGTTTTTGCAGATCAATTGCCCGCGGCTAGCGCCTTGCGGCTCACGGTCCTGGAGTATCGGGACATGACTAAAATGACCTGTTTTCGTCGCAGATTCAAGGAACTTAACGTCGTGCTTGTCAGGCTTTCAGCATCCCGATACGCTGCTCGCCTTTTCCAGAACCCGCCGCGCGGCGAAGAATTCCTCGTTTT
>JAYSPO010000555.1:0-2652 GCA_043722015.1 Candidatus Kuenenia sp.
TTCGTATTGACGTTCCTCAATCTGCAAGCCGGTCTTCAAGCCCTGATGAAACTCTTCCACCGTCGGACGTTGCTCATAGTGTTCTATCACTTTCAGACAGGCGTTGAAGCTGGACACCGATTCGGCAGTATAAAGTCCCCAACTCAATGGGGTGATGTTCTTCGGTGGATCAAGTTCTTGAACCTGCACGACGTTCGTGGGGATTTCACGGATCTCATTGTCCAGCACAAAAGCGGTTGTACCTTCACGCGGTCGAACGAGCGTCACTGACGTAGAGCGAACTTCGACTTGTGCCCATCGCGCCGTTTGATTCGTATTGGCCGAGACATACAACTTGTACGTTCCCATCACCGGAGCCGTGTTCATCACTTCGCTCAGCTTGACGAGAGTGCCCTCAGATGTGCGGACTTTCCGCGTCAATTGCGCCGCTCGAATCACCCAACTGTCGCCCTTCCGAAAGAGATGCGCGAACACATCAAAATTGTCGGCACCGCGGTCACACGGGTGAATGAATCGCGATCCGGTCGTACCTGACACATGTCAGTTGCAATCGCCGCTTCTCCCATTTGCAACGCCACAACGGCCAACCGCTGCTTGCGATTCCAGTTCCTGTCCGATTCGCACTCTTCTGCTGCGCGGCGCAGGGCGGTTACGGAAGCGTTGTGAGACTGCGCTAATGCCTGAGCCAGGTTGTTCACTTCAACGACTGGGGCTGTGTTGATCGCACTCACAAGGAAATCGATGTCAACTCTTCCGTATCTTGCCAGGGCATAAGCCAGGGCGAGTTTCTGGTTTTCTTTGCTTTCCGCGAACCGAGTTTCCAGGTGGGAGAAAATCAGGTCCTTCGGATAGGCATTCAGGTTGTCGATGGCAATCGGTACAACGGCCCCGCTGGAATTCGCAACGGTGTCGATCGCGGTGTGCATTCGGTCGACCAGATTGTTGTACCGCACGGAACTCACCCACAGCGTCGCCGCGATGCCAATCACCAGCATTGATACGAGCCCGATTCCCCAGCGCAAACTGTGAACGCGACGTGCCTGTCGCAGCATGTGGCGCTGCGGCGTCGTTTGACGAATTCGATCTGTCAGCAGCCGGATCTTCAGCCACTCCCACGCTGATGGCAGGTTGCGGTTTTCTGGTTTGCGGTCCCACAATGCGAAACGTTCGGCTAGCAACAGTTCGGCACGACCGCGGCGCGTTTCTCGTTGTTTCTGTGTCAGCCAGTCGCGGAGGGACAGGACAAGGTAGTCGTGAGTGAATTGATAGAAGCGTGATGGGTGGGGGTGATGGGTGAAGGGTGGCGGGTGATGGGTGATGGGTGGCGCGTCGCGGGTGAAGACGGAGGGGAAGAAGTACGTGTTTCTGTTTTATTCCGGTCGCTCGCCACTCGCCTTTCGCCACGGCCAGCTACAGTCGTTTTTCCAGTTCCTGCAAAAAACGACTGACGGCCAGCCAAAAATCGTCTCGTACCATCACAATGCACTGCACATGAGCCCCGTCGCACTGCCTCAGCGCCTTGACCAATTCTGTGTTTTTCGCATCCTTGTTTGCATGCAGCCACTGCTCGAACTGATCCAGCACGATCAGCAGCTTTGGCCCGGTGGAATCGATGATCTCACGCCGCAGCGCGATCAGTGTCTCAGTAAGCTTCAACTCCTTCGGCAACTCCGAGTACTCGGTGCGCAGTCGACGGAGCAGCAGACTTTCGGTTTCCGTGTCCGTCGCTTCCACATAGATCGCAGTCACTTCGGGAGACAAACGCGGGATCAGGCCAGCTTTCATCAGGGACGATTTCCCACATCCCGACGGGCCATAAATCAGGCCAACAGAAAACGCAGAATCCGGATCCGCTCCCTCGATACGCTGTTTCCAGAATCGAATGCTGTCAGGAAGTCCATGACGGTCTCGCGGACCAGGCAGCAGTTCCGGGAAGAAATCGGCATCATGTCCATCAAAAGAAGAAAGGCCCCTGGGCACAACTTTGATCGGATCACTGCCGGATCGCAAGACTGGATCACTGCTGTCGAGAGATCCGTGACTGAGAATCAAGCTGTTGGAGTTCGGACCGATTGATCCCGCAGAACCCGATGACGCTGTAAGTCGTTCGCCTGCAAGCGAATTCCGCTGAGCGGAAAGCTCTTTCAGAAACTCGCGCAGGTTCTCCGCCAGATCGTGTGCCGTCGCATATCGATCGCTGGCACGCAGAGACAGGGTTTTTAAGCAGATGCGTTCAAGTTCCCTGGGAATGTGTTCGTCATACTGTCGCAGCGGGCGAGGCGATGTCGTGGCAATTCGCTGCAACAGATCGGCCTGCGTCGATGCTCGAAACGGTGGCCGACCGGTCAGCATTTCGTACAAAACTGCACCCAGACTGAAGATATCGCTTCGGCCATCAATACGGTGTTCTTCGCCGCGGGCCTGCTCGGGACTCATGTAGGCCGGCCACGAACTGCGCTTCCGTCAGATACGCCTTCGCCTTTTGTACATCAATGGCCGTTGATTCGTGTGGTGTCTTCACAGCAACGGCGCGATTCAGCTGTTCATCATACGCGCGGTAGACGACTCCGAACGCTCCCTGGCCGATGATCTGTTCAAGGCGATATCTTCCAATTTTCCTCGGCAGTTGCTGCGCAGTCTCCTGAAAAACGG
>JAYSPO010000556.1:0-4229 GCA_043722015.1 Candidatus Kuenenia sp.
CGCCGATTTGATCGCCGCCGGATTGTCCCCATTGGATCCGGATAGAGAAGCAGTAGAAGCAGGGCGGTTGTTTCTGAGGGAAGTTCGACGGTTCATTGCGAATCGAGAATCATTCGCGTTTGAGACAACACTTTCCGGTCGAAGCTACTTGCGCATGATTCGGGAGCTGGTCGCAACTGGCTGGGAGGTGCATCTGATCTATCTCTGGCTGCCAGGAGTTGCCACTTGTCGCGAACGGGTAGCCGAAAGGGTCGCCCGTGGCGGACACGATATTCCGACCGAAACAATTGAGCGAAGATATTTCAGAAGTGTCCGGAATCTGTTGACGGAATATGCAGCGGCTTGTACCGTGACAACTTGTTATGATAATTCCGACTCAGTTCCACAATTGATCTTTACGCAGCATGGCAAGAGCCGATCCGTTAAGGACGACGTTCGATATCAGCGACTTGCCGAAGGTGTTCGATCATGATTGACATTGATGCCTTCTGTCAGCAGGTCGAGGCAAGTCTTCAGCAGGCCGTCACCGACGCCCTGGAAACAAAACGCAGACTCGGCCAGTACGCCGTTATCGCCGAAAACGGCCAACCTCGCCGAATCAGCCCGGAAGAAATCGGCCTGCTGCTGGATAAGCAGGCGAGATTGAAACCTAACCAAGTGCCCGAGTAGCTCGGTGTGTGTCCGTCATCTGAAGAGATTCTTGTGACACGGGCTTTCGTAGCGAACCACGAATCGACACGAATGAGAGGCATTCCATTCGTGCCTGTTTGTGTTCATTCGTGGTGCCAGGTGTGAAAACCTCGCTTCAATTGGCGGACACACAGAAAACGGTATGGTCAGGAAAGTTGAATTCGCGGTGACATGCCGTCGGCGGGTCGGTATAATTCACGCAATCGCGCATTTTTCTGATCGCCGGGCCAATATTATGACTGACACCGCCACCCAACTGCTGGCCACATTCGAGTCCCTATCCGCTGATGAGCAGCACGTCGTGCTGACTCAAATGCTGCGCCGCGTCGGCGAACTGCCGGGGGCTCCAATGTCTGATGATGCGTTAATCGCAATTGCAGATGAAGTTTTCCAGTCGCTGGACACAGAGGAAGAGCATGGCGACGAAAGCAATGCGGGCTGATGTCTGGCTTGTTGATCTTGGAATGATCGCAAAAGTGCGCCCATGCCTGGTGCTGAGTATACCTGCCGATGACGACAATGATCGCGTCTTGACTACCCTCGTCCCGCACACGACAAGCACCCGGAATTCAAGGTTTGAGGTTCCATTAAATGTACGGTTTCTTAAGCCCGGAGCATTTGACGCCCAAAGTCTGGTCACGATTCCGTCCGTCAAGTTGATTCGGCGGATGGGCAAACTTCCGGATGATCAAATGCAGTCAGTAGAAACGGCGGTGCTAGGCTGGCTTGGATTCCGCTGAATGACGACTCACAGAAATGCCACGAATGCAGACAGTCAATCGCGAAGAAGTGAGATGCTCACCATGGAAACGAACATGTGAAAAGCCCTTGAAGCGGTTGATTAGGAATTCGGAGATGCCGGAGATTGTCGTCAAAACGGCAAAGGCGAGACCGGGTAAAGGGAAGCATCGCAAAACAAACAACCCAATTGTGCTGGAAGTTGTGATGACAGAATAGAGGCCTGATAGGCCATCGTAAATCGCTTGTCGAGCTGGCCTGTTTGTGAATTTGTAGGGTGTGACAAGCGGCAGCGCAGGCACACCACAACAGGATTTCGGTGTGTCTGCGCGTTGACTGTCACACCCCACAACTCTGACTTTCAGACGCGAGACGAAACTCAGCAACGTCCGTTTCCTGATTGCGTCTTGAATTGGTTTCACCGCCACAGGAACGGGATGGCACTTGCGAATGATGGATTTGTGCCCCGGTGCCGGTCATGATCGTCTCTGGATTGATTGCAATTCGCTCGAAGATCGATGTGGAGATTACTGCAAAATGGCACAAATTGAACGCATCACTCTTGATCCGGCAGTAATGGGGGGAAAACCGTGCATTCGTGGGCAACGTGTCACGGTTGCGATGATACTTGGGCTGCTTTCAGCGGGCCGCTCGCGACTCGAAATTCTCGAAGCGTACCCGTACCTCGAAGCAGCGGACATCGATCAATGCCTGGCCTATGCGGCACGGCGTATGGAAGAACGTGACGTACCGCTGGCAATTGCATGAGCATGCAGATGCTGATCGACATCAGCTGTTCTGCGGCACTTTCTTTTCGAAGATTCCCGGGCAGAGAAGTGACATCTCGGCATTCAATGCCTGATACTCTTTCCATTGTTCAGGAAGATTGGCGTCCATGAAGATGGCTGAGGTTGGGCACTCGTGAGTGCATGCTTCGCAATCGATACACTTCTCCGGGTCGATAAACAGCATGGATTCACCTTCGTGAAAGCAATCGCAAGGGCAAACGACAACGCAATCTGTGTACTTGCAGTTAAAACACGGTTCAGCAACAACATGAGTCATTGAAGGCTCCTGAGACAAGTGGAATTCTGTGAATTGACGTCCACTTGGCTGATGCAGACCTGAGCCAGATGAGCGGACAGGAAAATGGGCTGGAATGAATAATTCAGGAAAATGCAAATCAGAGGACTCACATCCGCCGCTCGCCTGAACACTGGCCACTCGAAGAAATGCCCTCTCGATGTCAATTCAGGAACGAATGATGCCGGATCTCAACTCATCATCCGCTCGGATCTTTGCCAGTGTCGTCGCTGACGAACCGGATGCAGCAGCGAAGTTGTTTCATCGCTATTTGCGGAGGCTTTGCCGCCTGGCGCAAACGCGGATCGGGGCTCAACTGGCGCGTCGTATCGACGCGGAAGATGTGGTGATGTCGGCTTACCGCAGCTTCTTCATCAACGCCAAAGCAGGGCGCTTCTGGATTCAGGAATCCGGTGACCTCTGGGCATTGCTGGCGAAGATTACGCTTCGCAAATTGTATCGATCGGCAGCACATCATTCGGCAGACAAGCGTTCGTTTCATCGAGAATCACTGGACGGCAATTCCGGCAATCTTCATGAATGGGTGATTTCTGAACAACCTGCAATCGAGGATGCGGTGGCACTGGCGGACGAGGTCGAGGCGGTGCTTCGCACGTTGCCGATTCCAGACCGTCGAGTCGTCGAACTGCGCTTGCAGGGCGAGTTGATGGCAGACATCGCCGAAAATGTGGGATTGTCCGAACGCACGGTTCGACGAATTCTGGCGGATCTCGAATCGCAGATGCGACTGCGACATGGCTTGCACGAGAATGAGACGATTCGAGTCGTCGCTTGTCCCGAGGTCAAAGCCCCGGATGTCCCTTCCCCAAAACACGAACCGATCTGCCAGTTCTCATTTGCCGATCTGGTCTTGAAGCAACTTATCGGTGCGGGCGGTATGGGGAAGGTCTATCGAGCTGTTCATAAAGTGACTGGTGAAGAAGTGGCGGTGAAGTTTCTTCGCAAGGAACTTCAGGATTCACCACGAATCGTAGAAAGATTTCTGGCAGAAGCGGCCGTCGTAAAGCGGCTGCAGCATCCCGGCATTGTGCGCGTCAATGGGATTGGGCAGACGAATGCCGGAGTCTGGTTTATCGTGATGGACTTGATCGAAGGCAAGAACCTTGCCGATCGAATCGCTGCAGGTATTCTCGCAGTCGACGACGCCATAAGCTGGACCACGCAGGTGGCCGAGGCACTTCATGTTGTCCATGAGGCTGACATTGTCCATTGCGATCTGAAGCCCGCGAATGTGCTGGTGAATTCTGACGGGCGCGTCGTCATCACGGATTTCGGACTGGCTCGAACCGCTGTTTCGGCAAGTGGTTCTGAGAACACCATTGCGGGGTCTGCGCCCTGGATGTCACCGGAACAGATTGATCCGGTATTTGGGACGATCAACCATCGGACCGATATCTATGGCCTCGGTGCGCTGCTCTACACATTGCTGACTGGCCTGCCGCCATTTCAGGCGTCCCGTATTCCTGATGTCCTGGCTCAGATTGTCAGTGAACCTCCGATTGCGCCGTCTCAGTTCCGCTCCGAAATCCCGCCGGATCTTGAAGCTCTGTGCATGCAGTGTTTGATAAAAAGCCCGGCGCAACGCCTTGCATCTGCAGCTGAGTTCCTGCGGTTGATTCGGGCCAACGACTGACGGACGTCGTAAATCGATTGGCGAGCTGGCCGGTTTGTGATTTGCAGGGTGTGACAAGCGGCAG
>JAYSPO010000557.1:0-1073 GCA_043722015.1 Candidatus Kuenenia sp.
GACAGAAAGCCTTTGGTCACAACTATCAGTTTTCCGGACAAACTGCTGTCGCAGTTCCGACGCCGCAACTGCTTGAACCGTATTTGAAATGGGCTCAGACAGCAGTCGATAGCCGACTGAATGGTTTGCTGGTGAACTGGTACGCGGGGGAGCTTCGGCACTACATTGGTCCGCATCATGACGATACACGGCAGCTTTTCCACGGCAGTCCGATTGCCACGATCTCGCTGGGCGAACAGCGGATGTTCCGGCTCACGCGGGAAGAAAAGCTGGACGGCCGGAGAACAGTTGTGGACAAGCAGGAATTTGCCGTAGACCCGGGCAGCGTGATCATTCTGCCCTGGAAAACGAATCTGGCGTGGAAGCATTCCGTCCCGAATTTTTCCCGATATCACGGCCGACGTATTTCCGTCACGCTGCGAGCGTTTCGGTAGAAAGGGCAGGGCGGTCGGATCACGGAAATGGAGTCCAATGCAAATCCGACCACACTGCCGTTCGCGAGTCGAAGCAGAAAGCTGAATAGCACAACTCTCGTGCTGCGGGAAAGTCAGAACCAATGGCATTCGCCAGTTGGTACAGACTTGCCCTCGCGCTGTTTTCGTGGTGGGCCTGCCTGAGTGGTAATTCGCCGCGAGGGCTCAATCACCACTCAAGCAAGCACCGCCGTTCCTGCGTTCTTTTGATGGAGTCGCGTCCCCTGTGTCCTCCCCAGAAAATCTCAATGCTCTGCGACACCAAATCAGGTCGGCAACTTTGCGTTTCTGACTCAGGACGGTGATCCTGGGTCAGCAATGACGTTGCCGTATCTGCCACCGGAGTGGCCGAATAAGCCGGATTCCGGACCTCGCGTGTCTGGCCAGAAAACGTGCCCAGGTTGCCGTCAATTTGACTACACCTGCAGGCATTGTCGCTATGACCCTCGACGCTCCGGTCGATGTGACCGGAGCAGTTTGGTGGCGTCTGAAAATCTGCAGATGGTCGGTCTCTTTTGAACAGTTTGGCGTATCATGTTGCAGGGGTGAATGCTCGGAGCGATGCTTCGTCAGTTCCTGACAAATCCAACTCATGACACG
>JAYSPO010000558.1:0-6357 GCA_043722015.1 Candidatus Kuenenia sp.
TTAAACGAGTCTTACCAAACAACCTGCACATCAGTGCTTACTTCCCGAACGGTTCGAAGGCGAGCAGCAGCACAACAGCATACAGAAGACACAGAATCAGAATGGTGTAACCGCAACTGAGGCCGATCACAATCAGATTGCGTTCTCGAATTGCTCCCGCATGCTGATGAAACAGCCGGATTGCCAAAGATCCCAGTGCGACAGCCACTCCGCCAATCACGAGGTCAATGCACAGCAGGATCATCAGGCCGATGTTTTCAGCCGGTCTGAAAGGCGACGAACGCAGGCGCAACACAATCATGGCCGTACACACGAGCAGCAGCATGAATCCCACCGGCCCTGTGATCGCAACCCAGACAGCTTGTTTTGATAAGTTCGGGGCGGGACCAGAACTTCCCGTCAGTCGTAAATCCTCGTCCGCCGTCATTTGCGACGTCCGATCTGGCGCTGTGTGAGCACGCGGCTGAACCTGCGATCGTTCCGGGGTTTCCGCATCGGCTGGCGGTGCCTTGCTGCCCTTCCCTGCATCGGTGGTTTCTGCGTTCTGCTTCTTCCCATCGGCTGACTGCCGCCGCGCAACGGGAAACAACTCCGGATGATTTGAAGCGGAGGTCCAGGATTTTTTGTCCGCCGAGACTTCATGCGACTTGCTGAAACTGCCTCGGACCGCCAATTCATGCAGATCCGACAGTGAATAGGGGCCGCGCACGGTGAGTCCCAGGCGAATATAGAGTGGATCGGTCAAAGCCGGACCTTGCCTTTCCTGACACAATTATTCTTCATACACATAAATGGGTTGTCCCTCGGTCAAAAGTACGGATGTGTCCGAAACGGTCGATGTTCCGCCACTTGCTGTCCCGATTTGATAAAAGCGAGGAACATCGGCCCCGCCTTTGGTATAGATAAACAAACTTCCGTTGACATCTGCAGCGAGCGGCTTGTCAGAAAGACAAACCCATCCGGCCGGTCCGCGATTCAGCCAGCCGAACCAGCGATATCGTCCCCCGATGGACAGTTTGCTCATGGATTCCCGAAAAGGCATCAATTCCGGCAGCACAGTGGCCGGATTGCGGATCGGTTTCAAGAGATCCGACACATGCTTTCTCTTGAGATTCGTGGCTTCATCGTCCGGATCGAACGGGTTGATATTGTTCAGTGGCTCATCCTTCAGTTGTGCAAGAACCCGCGCGTAGTGTGCACTGATCACCGGACTTCCAGACACGGCAGTTTCGAGAATTGTCCGTAACATAAACAGTCGAAAAATTGGATCCTGACGAGTTTCGCCGTACACACGTTCCAGCATTTCGACCATCACTCTTTCCCAGTCGTGTTCTTCAATTCCATCGAGTTCCCGTTCAATCTCGCGGATCAAAACAGATTCCGGTGCCTCCCAGTCCGGTTTGCCATCTCGACTATGGATATCCACCGTACCTTGCGCGATATTGCGGGCTACGACTTCGCGCTGCCGCGCAGCCGCGAGCCAGTCCGACAGCCGTGAGAATTGAACCGCGCCACCTTCTTTCCGGAGCTCTGGCTCTTTGTCTGTGTAGTATCGTTGTCCCGTGAGCAACAGCACTGTGTATAAATCCTGCAGGTTGGCCTTGTCGAGCTGATCCATGATTCTGGCATGAATTGGCTGACCGTCTTCATCAAGCCGTTGGCTGACAAACCGCAGAAATTCGCAAATCTTTGTCAGTTCCATCCGACGCGGAAACTGAGGATGCGATATCAGGAACGCTTCGGATTCGGCCAGATACTTGCGAGCTTCCAGTGGTTTGATGCGTGTGCAATCGATGGAGTGCTGACTCACAAATTCATTCTGTACGTCCACCTGCGGCCAGAAATCTGCTTCGGTGCGCAACAGATTTTCTAAACGGATTGCGAGAACGTCATCCTTCGGGAACTCTTTCACGTAAGCATCGATTGCGGTCCTGTATTGAGACACAGAACCAACACTGGCCGTGATCTGCCGCAGCATCTGATCCCGCCTGACCTGAACATTCATTTCAAAAATATGCGTTGCACAGCGCGCGGCCAATGCCGCTGGTCCTGTCGGATTCGAAATCAGCTCTGCACTGATCTCGGGTGTTTCCCCAAGCTGAATGAGCGTCGTGCGAAATTCTTCGAAACGCTTGATGTCTTTCTGGCCACTGTCCTCATAGACCTTCAACTCCGCTGCCAATTTCGCAAGGGCTGAAGTGAAGGCCTTATCATTCTGCTCCTGAATCTGAATTTGCTTCTTTTCGATGCTCTCAGTAAGCTCCTGCACGTCGTCAATTTCTTCGTCTCCCCGTGACTTCAAGGCATCCAGTTGTGTCTGGAGACTTCCGGCATCCGCCAAAGTTGTCACCAAATCCAGTCGCTCGGTAATCGTGGCGACGCCGGTCTCAAATGCTTCATGCCGGGCATCTTCATCAAGTCCGGCCTGCTCAATCTCGAGCAGTAACACCTGAATCTGCGGCACAGCCAACATGTCCGGCTGCTCTTTTCGGATTGTGTCCGCATAGGATTTGGCAGACTCCACATCACCGCGCTCCAGCAGAGTCGTCATTGAGGTCACGTGTGCTTCGATACCGCTGCTGACGTTTCTGTGATGGAGTACGAACACAGCCAACGCGGTAATGCTGATCACTGACAACGATGCCACCAGGAGTCGACGTACATTTTTTCTTCGTGACTCCGTTTCGAGTTCGTCGTACCTTGTCTGCAGGCGACTTCGAAGCGATTCCGGCACACCATCGTCGTAGACTTCGAGTGCATGCTCCAGCAGTTCCAGTGATTCTCGGCGGTGACGCTGGTCAAGCCCGTCCCGAAGCTGAGCGACCAGTTCTTCATACTTCTGCTTCCTTGATTCTTCCTCATCGATTTCCTGCAGCCAACCGAATGCCGCACGCGTCTGCTGCATCATCGGGTCGTCGTCAGGAAGCTGTGCCTTTTGCTGGCAGGTGTTCCAGATCTCACGAATCTGTCTTCCCGCAGCAACGTCGTGCGCCGACCATTTGTCCTGAAGATTTGATACCAATCCCTTCATCTGCAAACGTGCGCGTCGAGCTTCCTCCTGTTTCAGTGCTCGGACGGCACTTCGCACCAGCCCGGCGTCCGGAGTTTTCAGCCAATCTTTACTGCTGAGTTCCGCACAGAGCAGGTGCAGTCTTTTATGATCCTGCGCCTGCATCGCATCGGCCAGTTCTTTTCGCACCCCTTTCATTCGTTCTGTTTCAAACAGTTCGACCTGCTTGCCAGCCACCTCTTTGGCACTGGCGACTTCCGTCTTATAAATCCTCCGCATGACACCCAGTCGCACACTGAGCGGACTATTCGCCAGCGCGTGTCGTCGATTCAGCCGATACAACGGCTCGAGTCGCCGGGCAGGCGCGTAGCAAGCGTTGATCTGCCGAGACGCAAACTGGTCCACTGCGGGAGGTGTCGGAAAACCGAATTGATTCAGATGGTCAACCCAAACCTGTTGTTCCGGAAAGTCGAGGATGGAGACAATTTCCAGCAAACGGTATTCGTCAGCCCGCATGATGGCTTCTGATTTCAGACCTTTCTCGACCAGCTCCAGACAAGTCTTCAGCATCGAATTGACCTGCTGGATCACGGCCAGATACTTCTCGGAAAGCCGTTTCAGTTCTGCTTCAGATGGATCATTGCGAAGTTCGAGCATGGCGCGAATTTCGCCGACAATGTCCTGGATGTCGTCTTTGCGGATGGTCTCCATTACGGAACTCTCCCGGCCTGGTTCGCTGCGGCATCGACACTGGACGAGATCACGATCTCAGAGCCTGGGGCTCCCATGGAGCGGATTAACCGAAAATGGATGCGTCCCTTGTTTTCGATTTCTTCACACAGTTCTGAGAGTTTCGTCATTGCTGTTTCGGCTTTGGTAAAAGAGTCGAACAGACCGGCCGATACGGACTTCTGCTCCTCGATTTGTTCCATCCGGCGCTGCCGGATATCCCGCTCGTTCGCCAGACCTGGCGCGAAGCCATTTGCCAATTGACGATCCAGGTTGTCCAGTACCGTCTGGGACTTTTCAAGTTCCTTATCGAAAGTGTTGAGTTCTCTTTGGTACTTTTCAACGGCGGTTGCAACATCCCTGGTGAATTTTTCCAACTCCTTGTGGCTTAATCGTTTCTCGGAGTATGTCACCTCGCCTTTGTCGGTCCGTGCCGGTGGTTTTGGAACGTTGGTGAAGTACAATGCATCGACAGCAAGTTGGCCAACTTCCATTTTGAGTGTCAGTTCAATTTTCAAAAGGTTCCGATCCGACTCTTCTTCCGGGAAGAGCATCTCCAGGGGCTCATTCAGTACGAGCGTATCGCCAGACCGCTCATGTTCCGGCCATCCCTCGAACGTAAGCTCCTGTTGCAGCAATTCGACGGGAGGCAGTTTTACACCGGGAGCCACAAATGTCGCCATCTTCTGACTGCTGTTGTTGAAACTGACTCTTAACGCGGGCGGATGCGCTGCAGACCAGAGATCGCAGATCTCGGTGTCTGAATCTGCGGAAATCTTAAGTCGGCAAAACGGTAATTTTCCTTTGTCCGCATCCTTCTTCCAGCGAAAGCTGAACTGTTGATCCTTGAGCGAGAATTCGCCCACATCCTGCGTGCGGTCAAACCCGGCAACGGCGACCTGCCGGACGCTCCAGATGCGTGACTTCTCGTCCAGAGACGGCGGATCCAGCTGTACCTTGAGTTCCTGAGGCACGGAGAACTCACCACCAAGCAGTTCCAGATTCACTTTTGTCGGATCGGATGCCTGAATCAGACACAAGGCAATTTCGTCCGGGACGCCTTCTCCCGCGATCGGCAACTTTCGTGACCGATTGCGGACATCATCGAGTGGTTTCCCTGCAGCAACCGGCTGGACTTCAACTGGTTTGTCGCCTGGCACTGCTGCAATCCCGGACGCGGCTGACGCAGGCAGGGCCTCGGACCTTGCCTCAGAGTCGCTGCCGCCGGGATCCACTGGCGCATCGGCATGCGGTTCGGTCGCGACGCCAGGTTCTGTGCTGGCGGCTAACGGTCGTTCCTTCTTTGGAATCGACGACGAATCCGCCACAGCCCCTGCAGGATTCAGGTTTTCGATGTCAGTTGGTTCGGACGCCTGCGCAATCGTGTTGCGTGGCCCCGGTGAAGTGAATCCGATCGCCGTGATCGCTGTCAGCAGTCCCGCACAAAACATCAGCGCGAGAACTCCGATGCCAACGGGCACAAAGAAACTGACGGACTGCGTTTTGGTGACGATACTGTTCATGTCTGAAGTTCCGACAAAACCACTCTACTCGGCTGCGACTCCGTTGTCTGTTTTCATCAGTTCTATTCCCTCCGCGCCAGCGTCCGGAATCATCAACCGCAATGAAAATTGTAATTGACCATGCATCGCGATATCGACCAACATGGTGTTCAGATCCTTCTGCAGCGATCTCAATTCCAGTACCTCGGCATCTCCTGCCTGCACGAAATCGAGTGTGTTATCCACTGTCTTTTGTTGCTGATCCAGTGTTTTCTGAAACTCGTCATCCACTTCGCCTTTCTTGTTGCGGTGATTCGGGAGGTCATCTCTCAAAGTTTTTAACCGCACGCGGGATCTCTTCCAAGCGTCTCGGCCTTTCTCAATCTCCGCGCACAGGACCCCGATATCGTCATCCATTTTACCCATCAGCTTCGGTGTAAATGGAACTTGCTTCACTTCGACTTTCCCGTTGCCCTGATTGAGAACGGGCATCTCTAAAGTCATTCTGATTGCGATGCGAACATCCTGTTCCGTTTTCACCAGCTCGAGCCTGATTTCGACTTTTCGAGGATACTTTTCGCTCGATACTCCCTGCATGTGATACATCACCGCATCATCAACGTGCAGAACTCTCGCTCCTGTCTTGGGGACCAACCCGGGCAAATTGACGAAATCGCAATGCAGCTCAAGGACCTCGGTATTTGCCAACTCCTTTCGACCTATCAATGTTTCGAGCCACTCCGCATTAGCCGGATCAAACCTGATCGGCTTAACGAGACGCACTTCGCGAAGCGTACATTTTTCCCGTTCTGGTTTTGTATCCGGATCGCCAGCTTCCACTAAAAGCAGGCAGTTGATAATCTCAAATCCTTCATTGCCCTTGTGCCACCGGAACGACAGTTCCGAATTCTGATCCAGCCGGAATGTGCCCACGATATCCGGATTGCCCCCTAAATCCACGCCGGTCGTAGACCGCCGGATCACGTCCCAGTCCCGGAATGGTTGCTCTTTGTGGTCTCTCTGTTCAAGCGAAAAATCCAGACCGGGCTTCAGCACGGATCGGCCACCAATAATCTTCTTTAACGTAAAATGGTCGAGCGAATCCACATAAATCTT